>QMSR01000126.1 GCA_003649695.1 Thermoplasmata archaeon | reverse complement strand
TTACCCTCGCCGCCCCCCCGGGCCAGAGGGAGGAGTAGATCGGGAGACAGGCGTGGCTCCTGGCGAACTCCTCCGTTTTCGGGAATCTCATGTCCCCGAGGAGTTCCCTGACCGGGGGCTGAAGGTGGAGGGGGTACTCGTACACGCCCGACGGCAGCCTGACGCCCCTCTCGGCCATCCTCCCTCTCAGGCCCCTCGGGTCGTCGTGGAAGAAGATGAACTTGTACCAATTGTTCCTGAGTCCTTCCGGGATGGGCTGGACCTCCAACCCCAATTCCCTCAATTTCCTGGTATAAAACTGCGCTATCTTCTCCCTGATCGAGATCTCCCACTCCAGCCTGGAGAGGTTGTGCAGGGCCAGGACGGCCCTGAGTTCGTCCATCCTGGCCGAGGTGCCCACGGACCTGCTGAGGAGGGGGTTTTCGGGGTCCCTCCCGTTGTCCCTGAAGAGGCGGACCCTTTCGAGTACCTCGTCTGGCCCGCAGGCGACGCCCCCCTCCGCCGAGGTCAGGACCTTGGTCGCGTAGAGGGATGCGGCTCCCGCGTGACCCAGTGAGCCGGCCATCCTACCCCCGAGCGAGGAACCTAGGGCGTGGGAGAAGTCCTCGACGACCGCAACACCGAGGTCCTCACAGTCCTCCATTATCTCCCTTACCCCGGGGGACACGATGCCTCCGACGTGCGTGACGATGACCGCCGAAACGTCCTTGGTCAGGGCCTCCGAGATCCCCTTGGGGTCGGGACCCAGGTACTCGTCGATGTCCACGAGCACGGGTCTGTGTCCGCTCCTGATCACTGCGTTGAAGGCAGCGATGTACGTGTTCGCCTGCAGGATCACCTTTCCCTTGGGCATGGTCGATAGGACCGCCTCCAGGGCCAGGGTCCCGCTGGAGAGGGCCAGGCACTCCCTGCCGATGTACTCGGACAACTTCTTCTCAAGCTCCCTCACCCTCGGTCCCCCGGTGAGGATCCCCGATGAGAGGACCTCCGACAGCTCATTTAGGACGCCTTCCAGGGCGTCCCCAGTCAGGGAGGGTCTGACGGGGGGTATCATTTTTTCTTCCTCACGCTCGGAAAGACTACCGCGAATACTATAATGGCGATCACGGTCCAGAAGCCCGCCTTGGACCTGATGGGCGTGTTCGGGGGCACCTCCCCCCTCACGTAGAGCTTCATGAGCCCCATCCAGGGTATCTCCCCCCTAGCCTTGCCCACGATCCACTCCTCGTGCACGGGGTGCCTCGATATCCCTATGTTCTGGTCCACGGCCAGGTATCCCTCCCCCTGGGGCACCTTCCCCTTGCTGGTGCTCGTTATCAGGTTGTGGTCCCCGAAGGTCAGGTAGCCGCTCTCGTGCGGGATGCCGGAGAGGTCCACCAGGAGGTCCCTGCCACTTGGGCCAACCTTCTTGATGATCAGGTAGGAGCCCAGGTTCGAGTAGTCGTTGGTCTCGGACACCCAGTCCTTTCCGTTCCTCAGCAGGGCGAGGGAGGGGGCGGCGAAGTGGTCCCCCCTCCACTCCACGAATATCAGCGCCCTGTGGATGATGGGGATCCTGGACGTGCTCCCATCGGGGCGGTAGACGACCACGTCCCCGAAGTCCCCGAAGGACCTGTGGCCGGTGGCCCTGCCCTCCACGTAGGTGACGATCTTGGAGGTTTTCTTCACGATCGTGAGATCCCCTATGTCCAGGGTCCCGAAGTGGGAGGTATCGTCGTGCATCATGGAGCCCGACTTCACGACCACCATCGGGGGCCAGTTCCCGGCGTAGGCGTAGAGGGAGATCATGATGACGGCGACGACCACAATGGGTATCACGTAGCTGTTGAGGAGCTCCTTCCTGTCCATCCCTGCACCTAATACCACGGACCTATTTCTTGAGGATCTGGGACCTGCCCGGGGGCAGGAGCGGCAGGACCTCCTGCGGGTCCCAGCCCAGGGCCTGGGCGACTTCTTTAGCCACCCGGTCCTTGGGGCTCCCGCCGGGGGCAAGGAGCACGTACCTCTCGGCCCTAGCCTCCACCGCCTCGGGCGGCCCCGCCATGAGGATTCTCACGCCCCTGTGCTCTATCGGGCCTATGGCCAGCTCCAGCTCCAGGTCCCTGAGGTAGTTCCTCCTGCCGTAGACCATGAAGGCCCCCCTGGGCAGGAACTCCCCGCTCGGGGCCTTCTTGCTCACCTGCCAGGCCTCCACCCAGTATGCGGAGGCGCTGCCCCAGCCGGCGGCCCAGGCCCTGGAGTAGGAGACGGCGAACTTCCCCGCCTGCCTCAGAGTCTCCTCCCCCGGCCTCCTGCCCGAGCACTTGATGACGACGCTGGGGGCGCCGTGGATCTGGGCGTGCACGTAGATGTCCCCCTCGGAGAGGTGCTTCTTAACCAGCCTCTCGTTGGACTGGGCGTCCCTGCCCCCGAGGACGAGGAAGTCCTCGGTGCTGAAGAACCAGCGATAGGACTCGAACCAGAACCTGGTCCTCGGCCTCCTGACCCTCTTCTCCACCACCGGTGGCCTGCTCCTCAGCTCCTCGATCACCTGCTCCAGGCCCCTTATCCTCCTCTCCAGCCTCTTGACCCTCGCGTACTGCTCCTGAATAGAGTCCCAGACGCCCGCGTCCAGCCTGATGGTGGCGTTCCCCGTCCCCAGGGAGACGGTGACCCTCCTCCTGGCGGGATCGACGGAAACCACGCCTTCCAGCCTCTCCGCAATCTCTTTGGGGGGCACGCCGGAGGTCAGCATGCCCCAGACCCTCTTCCTCAGGGCCTCCAGCTCCTGGGCCCTGACGGCCATCTCGTCGGCGACCGCCCTGGCCTCCTCGAGGGAGGCCCTGAGCTCCTCCAGCTGGGCCTCGTGCCTCTCCATCCTCTCCCTGAGCTGGAGGGCCTCCTTGGGTGGGCTGGGCTCGGAGACGTAGGCCTTCTCGAGCGCCCCGCTGAAGGTCTCGAACTCCCTGACCTCCAGCCCGGAGAGGACCTGGAGCCTGGCGAAGGAGTAGTTGACCACCTTATCCCCCTCGAGGTAGAGGTAACCGCGGGGTTTCGACGCCTCCTCCACGAGGGAGGCGATGGCGGAGGAGATCTCCTCCAGGTCGCCGTCTCGCAGCTCCTCGGGCCTTGCCTCCTTCGGCACCCCGGCCCTCGTCAGCGCTTCCTCAGCGTAGAGGCCGCCCAGGCCGGCCCTGGCGAGGCCCCTGACCGCGTCCCTCGCCCCCTCCAGCGCCGCCCCCAGGTCCCCGGGGGAGAAGCCCCCGTCCAGGGGGCCCGGTGGGGGAGGGACGTACGCCTCGCCGACGAAGACCCTCCTGTGCCTGAACTCCCTCTGTCTGAGGGCGAACTCTATCCTCCCCTCCGGGGAGAGGACCAGCACGTTCCCCTCGTGGAAGAGTTCCAGGACGAGCCTCCTATTGCCCAGGGAGAGGGTGAGGACCCTCTGAAACCCCTCCTGCTCCACGGCCCTGAGCGGGGCGTTGGAGAGGAGCTTCCTAAGGGCCGCCGCGTCCCCGGGCGGGACCTGGGGGACCGGCCAGGCCCTGGTCGTGAGGAAGGCCATCCCGGGGAGGGAGACCAGCAGGTCCACCCTCCCTCCCCTGTGGAAGGAGAAG
>QMSR01000125.1 GCA_003649695.1 Thermoplasmata archaeon | reverse complement strand
TAGATCTTAATAACATAACAAAACCTCTTGCACTACACGCTAATGCTATCGACATTAAAATAACTTCAAATCCTGTAATAGGCAATTTACTTGAGAAAAGAATTTATGATGATGTCAAAGCAGAGGAGGTCATAACCGAATTATATACGAGAGGCTATGACATATACACCTTAATAAATGCTCTAAGCGGAGGATTGTTAGGTAGACTTAAGAATAGGAGAATTGTACCTACAAGATGGGCTATTACTGCTGTTGACAGTATCCTCGGAAATTATTATAGAAGAAGATTAATAGATAAACCAGTAATTGATACCGTATATGCATTTAAAGGAGAATACTTAGGAAATAAATTTTTGGTAATATATGCTCCAGGACCATTAGAACTTGAGTGGATAGAGGTTTGGCATCCTAGAATATTATGGTCAAACAACTTGAATACACCTTCAGCATACATGGTCTATGAAGACATATACAGTAGACAAACAGAAATAGATGGAGGGTACCTAGCCGCTAGACTTCCAGCATTAGAATATCTATACCGGATAGGTAGACAAGCAAGTGTACTTATTTATCGTGAGATTCTACCAGAATATTATGCACCAGTAGGAAATTGGCACATCCGAGAGACAGTTAAACATTTACTAAAAAACAAGCCTACGACCTACCAGACATTACATGAAGCTTTAGAAAATGAACTTAGATACTTCAAAGTAAAAAAGGAAACATGGATAAATAGATCAAGACTGGCGAAAGAAAAAGACAAACAACAAAGATTAGAACGATGGTTCTAACACATATAGAGGATAGAGAAGCGGACACCCATAATTAACATTATGATGGGCAATACGCCCTTGGGTCCGCTTCTCTATCCAAGTATCATCTATAGCCATATCAAAATAAAACCTTTAATCATACGAAACTACATAATCGTTTGCAGTAGACCAGAGAGTTCTTCTGACCAAACAGCTAAACAAATGTTAACTTGATAATAAAATACTATACATATAGTCAGAAAAATCTTAATTTTGTTACGTATTTTCATTTTAAAATTCGCAAAACTTAATAAGGAGGAATAGATAAAAATAAAGAATAGTGAGATATATGAGGGTGGTAACCCTATTCATAATAGGTTTACTCTTGACAGCGTTTTTATATCCAGTAATCACCAATGTATTGTTAAACATCGTCTTACCAGCATTCAACCACGTGAAGAATGCAATACTTAACCTAGGAGGCGCCGCTCCTACAGGTGGCGGGGGAGGAGACGAGATACCAAGTGAATGGTATCCTACATAAGGATAAAATACTCATAAATGTATAAATAATCAATCCAAAATTTTTTATATAGAGCTAATATGACCAGTATAAATAAAGAAATTTTAAAATATAGAAGGACAAGAACCCTAGATCTTCTGATTATTGAAGCATTAGGGAGATACGGACCTAGAAACATATTTAGAGTTGCTAGAGAATTAGGTCTTCCAGAATCTACGGTAAGATACCGAATAAGAAAAATGCAAAGACAAAAGAAACTATTTATGAGTGCAAGCGTATATCATACATTCCTAGGACTTAAAAAGAATTTAGTATTTGCCGATATAAATCCGATGTTCCATGAGATTGTATCAGATTTCTTTAGAAGAATAGATTACTGGACATATATGCGGTATGTCCATGGAACTCATGAAGGATTCCACACACTTTATATAGCTCCAGCAGAAAGTACAGAGCATGTTAAAGATTTTATAGATGAGATGAAAAAACTAGACATCATTTATGATTACAACATCTACTATTCAACATGCCTATATGGTGTTAGACCTAATACGAGATGGTATGATCTAGATTCAGATCGATGGGTATTTAGATTTGATGAGATACCAAGTCTAATAGAGGAGAGTGATACTGAATTACCCTATAATCTTAGAGACCCTAGAGATTATCCTATCCTTGCTGATGAAGTAGATATTTATATATTGAAAGAACTTGAGAATGACCCGACAATTACATATGGAGAACTTGCGGAGAAGCTTGGAACTACAGCTCAGAACGTCTATTATCATTATCATAAGCATATTATTAAAAAGAGGCTTCTAGAGGGGTTTGAGATAGCATATAGGAAATTTGATCCAGATACATCAATAGTAATATTCTTTATACTTACGTTCCCCAATTACTTCTACTTCGCAAAGACCACGAACGCATTCCGAACACTACCAATAATACATTCTATGGGTAAGATAATAGGAGAAAACAAGTTATTTGCAGTATCTTATCTCCCTGTAAAGGAGGCAAGAAGACTCTTCTATACATTGAATGAACTAGTGAAAACAGGTATATTAAAAGATTACGAGTATAGAATAGCATACTACAAGGAATATTCTAAGAGACAGACCATTTCATATAAAATGTTTAAAGACGGGCGTTGGGAGTACCCGCATGAAGAATACATGAATGAACTACATCAATACTATAGAAAAGCAATATTACAGTTGAAGAATTGACCATTTGATCGACCTACCTTTTTACTACTATTTTAAATATTAACCCTCACTGAATTCTAAATCTACACCATAAATTTCTTCAGCTTATCGAAATCTATTTCTACCCCAATACCCGGCTTATCAGGTAGTTCCACATAGCCTTCATTGATCTCGGGTTTCTCATCGGTTATCGAAAAGATCGTATCAAACCACCATTCAGGGTCCAATGGAGTCTCTATATATCTAGTTAAACCCTTAGGCTGTGAAGCAGCCAAATGAAGATTATGTAACCACCCAAGTCCCGGATCCCATGCATGCGGCAAATATTCCAATCCATACACCTCTGCTAGAGAAGCTATTCTCACAGCCTCAGAATATCCATTTCCATAAACTACATCTGACTGTATAATATCACATAAACCCTTCTCAACCATAACCTTAAACCTACTTAACCCATGTTCAAGCTCTCCAAATGCAATTTTAATATCCACCCTATCCCTAAGCCACCTTAAACCATCAAGATCCTCCTTATAAAGAGGCTCTTCAAGCCATACAAAACCTAATGAATATAGTTCCTCAGCAACCTTTAATGCATCAAACCTACTCCAATATGGCTCATGCACACCCCAAGCCTGATTAGCATCAGCAGCAAAATCAATATCACCAGAGTATTTCTTAGCCAACGCCCTAGCAAAGTTAAGATCATCCTCTATCCTAGCCCTCCTCAACCTAATCTTAACCAACTCAATACCCATATCAATATATTTATCAATAAGTTTAGAAGCCTCATCAACATCCAACAACCTACCCATGCTAGCATAAACTTTAACCCGCTTCCTACCACCACCCAACAACTTATAAATAGGCTTACCCTCCCTCCTACCAATCAAATCCCAAATAGCAGTCTCCAACGGACCCAGCCTCATATATATCCAACTACCAACCTCAATCAACCTACTCAAATCACTCACATTCTCAAACTCAACACTCTGAAGAACCATACGAACAGTACCTTCTAGATAAGCCTTATAAGCAGGTCCAAACTCAACAGCAGAATAACCCTTAAACCCCTCCTCATCAACCACCTCAACAACAGTATAAACCAGAAAATCATGAGAATAAGGCTCCCAAGAAAACT
>QMSR01000124.1 GCA_003649695.1 Thermoplasmata archaeon | reverse complement strand
GGTAGAAGCCCAGACCTCCCCTTTTCCCGTTCAACCTGAAATCGAGCGGCCTGAAGACGCTGCTCGACTCCAGCGTGAGCACGACCTCCCCTATTGCCGTGTTCCCAAGGTAGACTGTGCCGTGCCTGCGACCTAGGGTGCCTCCCAACTGGTAGTGGGGAATCCCCGCGTCCGCGGCTGATAGGAGCCCATTTGCCACGAACGCCGGATTTCCACCGTGTTCGAGCCTGCAAAGGGCGTACCTCTCTCCCGCCTCCTCAACGATCAGTACGTTCTCGGAGTTGGGCCTCCCGACGTCGTAGAGGATATGGATGGGCAGTGCAAATCTCTGGGAAGGCACCCTCGATCCGAGGATCTCGAGATGGTAATGTGGATCGCTCCAGGGCCTCAAGTAGGAACTCATAATGGGTCTACCAAGGGACTCAGACTCCTCGACGACATCTCCTGGCCTAACCCGGGGCCTCAGGTGCAGGAATTTTGCGTAAACGCCACCCATGTCTACCAGGATGGCGTGGTCCTCCCTCCTCCAGCATCCGGGCGGAGGGGTGAACCTCCTCACCTCGAGCACCCTTCCCTCCTCGAAGGGAAAGGGAGCATCGTCGTGGTAGACGTCGAGCGCCGCACCTCTCCGGTGGGCCGGATACGGACTGTTGTGGACGGAGAAGTATGCGTCCTCCGGGAGGGAAAGCTCCAGACCGGCCACCAGCCCGACTAGCACGGACCCATATCGGCAAAAGGATTTAGGATGAGGACAATCCAGGACCATGAGGATCTTCTTGGACACGGCCAACCTCGAGCAGATCAGGAGAGCGAAGGAGTGGGGGGTGCTCGACGGCGTTACGACGAACCCGACGATCATCTCCAGGGAGTCCATGCCCTACGATGAGCTCGTCAGGGAGATCCTGAGGATCGTCCCTGGTCCCGTCAGCCTGGAGGTCCTGAGCGAGGACGCGGAGGGCATGGTCCGGGAGGCCAGGGAGCTCGCCTCCCTGGGGGAGAACGTGGTCGTCAAGATCCCCATGACTGCGGAAGGGATGAAGGCGGTGAGGGTTCTCTCGGAGGAGGGGATCAGGACCAACGTCACCCTGGTGTTCAGCCCTCTTCAGGCGCTGATAGCGGCCAAGGCGGGCGCGACGTACATATCGCCTTTCGTCGGCAGGCTGGACGACATAGGGCACGACGGCATGGCCGTAGTGAGGGACATCCTCCAAATCATCGACAATTACGGCTTCGAGTCCGAGGTCATCGTGGCCAGCGTCAGGCACCCCAGGCACGTGTACGAGGCCGCCCTTCTGGGCGCCCCGATAGTGACGATGCCCTTCCACGTCCTGGAGAAGATGTTCAAGCACCCGAAGACCGACGAGGGCCTGATACGCTTCAAGAGGGACTGGGAGCAGTACCTGAGGACAGTGGGGAGGGATGGCAGGTAAGCTGCCCCTGGAGGAGCTGAAGAAGCTCCTATCGATGCTCCCGACGGAGGGCGAGGGGGTCGTACTGGGCCCCCGGGTCGGGGAGGACGCCGCCGTCCTGGACCCCGGACGGAGGCTCGTCGTCGTCCACAGCGACCCGGTGACGGAAGCGGTATCCGAGGTTGGCTGGATAGCCGTGCACGTGGCTGCCAACGATGTCGCCGTTACGGGTGCCAGGCCGATGTGGGCCCTGGTGACTATCCTACTCCCCGAGGGACATACTGGTCTTTGGGAGATAGCTGAGGGCATATCTAGGGCCGCGGAGGAACTAGGAATGGCCATCGTCGGAGGGCACACGGAGGAGGCGCCTGGCGTGGAGAAGCCGATAGTGGTGGTTACGGCCATGGGCCTGGCGGAATCGGGCAGGATTGTCAGGACCTCAGGCGCCAGGCCGGGCGACCTGATAGTCATGAGTGGGAGCGCAGGACTCGAGGGGACTGCCATCATTGCCAGGGACTTCGCCGACGCCCTCCGGGAGAGGGGGGTTGACGAGGCCGTCCTGGAGAAGGCGAGGGAATTCCTCTCCAAGATCAGCGTTGTGCGAGAGGCCCTCAGGATTGCCCCGATAGCGACCTCCATGCACGACCCAACGGAGGGAGGGGTAGTCGGGGGACTCGTGGAGATGGCCTTGGCATCGCGCAAGAAGTTCGTGGTTGACGCCGAAAAAATCCTAATTGCGGACGAGACGAGAATCATATGTGGAGCTCTATCCATAGATCCACTGATGCTGATAAGTAGTGGGGTGTTAATCGCGACGATTCCTAGGAATTCAGTCATCCCTAATGGATTTCAAATGATAGGAGAGGTGAGAGTTGGTAAGCCATCCTTGGAGTTGCGTAGAGAAGGCGAAATCGAAACCTACGTTGATGTGCCAAAAGATGAACTCGCTAGGTTGTGGGAGTCTGGTTTTTGAATAAGCTACTCACCATCTCAGAAATGCTGCTATACCTCCGAATGCGTTGAGGAGCATCTGTCCTTCTTCTGTGTCCGTTGAGATCAGGTGGACCTCCGCGCTGACCGCCTCCGCAAGCTCTATGATGAACCTCAGGGCATCTTTGACCTCTACTTCCATCTCTGAGCCGCAGGAGGGGCATTTCCTGGGCTGGGGCTCCCCCTCAAGGGGCTCTATGTCCTCCCTGCCGCACCTCGGGCATCGGTAGACGGCTACCCTCTTCTCCAGCTTCTCCGAGACCAGGACGGAGCCCACGCTCCCCTCGAGCAGCCCCTGGATCACCTCCTTAAGCCCGTAGAGGACCCTGCCGCCGGAGGGGCTGAGGGCCTGCTTCAGGAACTCCCTCACGAGCTTCCTCTCCTTCGCCAGCTCCATGTCCTTCCGGACCTGCGTCGCCTTCTCCAGGACCTCCCTCACACCCTGCTCGTCCGCATACCCCACGTCGAAGACGTGGAGGATCTTGTCCCTGATGCGGTAGTCCAGCAGCTCCCTCTTCAGGAACTCCTCCTTGGTCGGCCCGGGGCCGCCCACGAAGATGCCCTTGAGCTCGTCGATCATGGGGAGGAAGAGCTCCTTGGCCGTCTCGGCCACCTTCTGATAGAACTCCAGGGCCGCTAGCTCTATGATCCTCTCGAACCTCCTGGCGCTCTGCCCTCCCTGGTGGTGCTTGCTGGGGACGTCCGAGGAGAGGTGCTTCAGGATGTACACCCTCTTCCCCTTGAGGAGGGCAAAGGTTGCCTCGCTCCTGTCTATGGTTATGATACCGTAGACGTCCCTCTCCCTGAGCATGTCCAGGAGGGGCTCGAGGTAGAACTTGGAGTCGCATCGGTAGATGAAGGAGGGCACGGGCTCCGGGGGCTCGATGATCTCCACGACCTCCTCATACTGGCCCCCTGGCTTTGGGACGTGGCCGACGAAGAACACGAGGCCGTGGGGCGGCGGGACCCTGTAGTACTTCAGCCTCGCCATGATCATCTCGATGGCGTTCATCACGTTCTTCCTGGTGCTCTTGCTCTTGATGTTCGAGCTCTGGGAGAGCTCCTGCCTCAGGTATGCCATGACGTCGGAGATGGGCCTGTGCGGAGGTATGTACAGGGAAATGAGCTCGGTACCCCTGCCCTCGTACTTCGCAATCTCCTCCAGCTTCCGCTTGAAGTCAAGCAGGTTCAGCTTCTCGCTGTGCATTCTCTGGGGGAGAGAT
>QMSR01000123.1 GCA_003649695.1 Thermoplasmata archaeon | reverse complement strand
GGGATCACCGGCAGGAGGTACGAGGCCCACATCTTCGTGGGCGTCGTCTATTACCAGCGCCTCTACCACATGGTCGCCCTGAAGTTCCACGCGAGGAGCAGGGGCCCCGTCCAGTTGCTCACGAGGCAGCCGACCGAAGGTAGGGCCAGGCTAGGTGGCCTGAGGTTCGGCGAGATGGAGAGGGACACCCTGATCGGGCACGGGGCGGCAATGGTCATCAAGGACAGGCTCCTGGACCAGAGTGACGGAATGGTCATGTACGTGTGCGGCAATCCCAAGTGCGGCCACTTTGCCGTGGTGGACAGGAAGACGGGCAAGATCTACTGCAAAGTCTGCGGGAACACCACCAACATCTACCCCATCTACATAAGCGCGGCTTTCAAGCTTCTGCACGACGAGCTGTTGTCTCTGGCGGTCAAGATGAGGTTCCAGCTGGGTGATGTGGAATGATGAGGATGCAGACGAAGAGGATTAACTCGATAAAGTTCGCCCTGGTCGGGCCGGACGAGATCAGGCGCATGAGCGTGATGAAGGTCACGAGGGCGGACACCTACGACGACAGGGGGTACCCGGTGGAGGGCGGACCCATGGACCTCAGGCTGGGCGTCGTCGAGCCCGGCCTCAGGTGCAAGACGTGCGGTGGGAAGCAGGGCGAGTGCCCCGGCCACTTCGGGCACATCGAGCTGGCCATGCCGGTGATCCACGTAGGCTACGTGAAGGTCATCGAGACCCTGCTACAGAGCACCTGTCCGTACTGCGGTAGGATCAAGCTGAAGGACGAGGAGATCCTGCTCTTCAAGCAGAAGATGAAGTCGATGGAGAAGCTGGGTATTCCCAAGCCCCAGATCATAGAGGCCATATCCAAGGAGGTCAAGGCCCACGCTTCACAGGTCAGGATCTGCCCCCACTGCGGGAGGCCCATTAAGAGGAAGGTTGTCTACGACTCCCCCTACTTCTTCTACGAGATAGACTGGGAGATAGCCGGCAGGGGCAGGGAGGAGCTCCACAGGCACGGCAAGAAGCTGACGCCGAAGGACATCAGGGAGAGGCTGATGAACATCCCGGACGATGATTTGGTACTCCTGGGCATCGACCCCAGCACCACGAGGCCCGAGTACATGATCCTGACTGTGCTTCCCGTCCCCCCGATCACGGTGAGGCCCACCATCACGCTGGAGACGGGGGAGAGGTCCGAGGACGACCTGACGCACAAGCTCGTGGACGTCATCAGGTCGAACCTGAAGCTGCAGAAGTCCAGGGACGAGGGGGCGCCCCAGCTCATCATTGAGGAGCAGTGGGACCTGCTGCAGTACCACGTGGCGACCCTCTTCAACAACCAGCTCCCCCACATACCCCCGGCGAGGCACCGCAGCGGCAAGGAGCTCAAGACCCTAGTTCAGAGGCTCAAGGGGAAGGAGGGAAGGTTCCGCGGCTCCCTCTCAGGGAAGAGGGTGAACTTCTCCGCGAGGACCGTCATCTCCCCAGATCCATTCATCTCCCTGAACGAGGTGGGCGTGCCGGAGTTCGTGGCCAGGGAGCTCACGATACCGATCGCGGTCAGGGAGGAGAACATCGAGTTCCTGAGGGAGCTCGTCAGGAGGGGGCCGAAGCCCGAGAGCCCCGACGGAAAGTACGTCCCGGGGGCAAACTACGTGATCCAGAGGCCCCAGGGATGGAGGATCAAGATCACCGAGAAGAATAAGGAGACACTGGCGGAGCAGCTGGAGGTCGGCTGGATCGTGGAGCGCCACATGATGGACGGGGACGTGGTGATCTTCAACAGGCAGCCCTCCCTACACAGGATGTCCATGATGGCCCACTTCGTCAGGGTTGTCCCGGACAGGACCTTCAAGCTCCAGCTAGCGACCTGCACCCCCTATAACGCCGACTTCGACGGTGACGAGATGAACCTTCACGCCCTCCAGAGCGAGGAGGCCAGGGCCGAGGCAAAGATACTGATGGCGGTCGAGAAGCACATCCTCAGCCCCAGGTTCGGCGGCCCCATCATAGGGGGGATACACGACCACATCTCGGGCCTCTTCCTCCTCACCCACGGGGAGAGGCTAATACCGAAGGAGGTGGCCATGCACATCCTGAGCTACGTGGACGTGGACGAGCTCCCGGAGCCCGTGGTCAGGGACGGAAAGGTGTACTACAGGGGCAAGGACCTGTTCTCCCTCATCCTGCCCAAGGGCCTGAACATGGAGTTCCCGGCGAAGATCTGCCCCAACGAGGAGGAGTGCAGGAGGAACGAGGAGCTCGACGGCTGGGTCGTCATAAGGAACGGTCGCCTCATCAAGGGGACGATAGACGAGAACGCCGTTGGGGCCTTCAAGGGCAGGATCATAGAGAGGATCGCGAGACTCTATGGCCTCGACGAGGCTAAGAGGTTCATAGACAGGATGACGAGGCTCGCCGTCGGGACCATCACCTATCTGGGCTTCACGACGGGAATAGACGACAACGACCTCCCGAAGGAGGCCCTGAGGAAGATCAGGAAGGTGATCTCGGAGGCCGTCAGGAAAGTGGACGAGCTCGTGGAGGCCTACCGCAACGGGACCCTCGAGCCCCTGCCCGGCAAGAGCCTCGAGGACACCCTGGAGCAGAAGATCATGCAGACCCTGAGCAAGGCCAGGGATCAGGCTGGAGAGATTGCCGGCAAGCACCTCGGTTTCACCAGGTCCACGGTGGTCATGGCCAAGAGCGGTGCGAGGGCATCCATGCTGAACCTCACCCAGATGACCGCCGCCCTGGGGCAGCAGTCGGTCAGGGGGCAGAGGCTCCACAGGGGTTACTACCAGAGGCCCCTGCCCCACTTCAAGCGCGGCGACCTGGGGGCCTTCGCCAGGGGGTTCGTGGCCTCGAGCTACAAGAAGGGCCTGGAGCCCGTGGAGTACTTCTTCCACTCCATGGGAGGAAGGGAGGGCCTCGTCGACACGGCCGTCAGAACGTCGAAGAGCGGGTACATGCAGAGGAGGCTCATCAACGCCCTCGAGGACCTCAAGGTCCTGGAGGACGGGAGCGTCAGGGACCCGACCGGCAGGATCATCCAGGTCAGGTACGGGGAGGACGGTATAGACCCGACTAGGTCCTACCGCGGTAAGCCGATTGACGTGGAGGCGATCCTCTCCAGGGAGGACATGTTTGGGGGTGGTGAGTGATGGCGAAGAAGGACACACTCGCGGCCCTAAAGAAGAGGGGGGTAAAGGACAGCATAGCCATAGCCCTCGTGGAGGCCGGCTTCACCATGGCCTCCCTGCGCAAGGCCACGTGGGAGCAGCTGGCCCAGGTCCTGAGCCCCCAGGAGGCCAAGGAGCTCATCAAGATCTTGGGCCTGAAGATCAAGCCCAAAGAGGTCAAGAGGGCCATAGTCTGGTTCGACAAGGTGGAAAACATTGAGGCCCTCGGGGAAGGCCCCGCGGTCTATGCCCTCCCGTACGACATTGGGCCGGGGGAGGGACTCAAGGGTTACGTCTACGTTGAGGAGGGGAAGAAGAAGGGGATCAGGTACATCGTTGACATAGCGAAGATCAAGCCCTACGGGGGCGAGGAGGTCCCCGTCGGCGGCGTCATAGAGGCCCCTCCGAAGTACGTTTTGGAGATAAGCAAGGTGGAGAGGCTG
>QMSR01000122.1 GCA_003649695.1 Thermoplasmata archaeon | reverse complement strand
GCCTCCTCATGGGGCTTGGCATCCTTGGGGTGGTCCTGCTCCTCCTCGGCGGGTCGCGCCGCCGGGCGGGGCGCGAAGTATCTTAAATTGACAGTGGGCGGCCTGGTGGATGAGCGAGGGGTTCAAGCCCAGGGGCCTCATAAGGACGCTGATCCTCCTCTCCCTCTACAGGGGGAAGAGGCACGGCTACGGCATCATGGAGGACGTCGAGAGGATCACCGGAAAGAAGCCCAGCGCCGGGGAGGTCTACCCCTTCCTGCAGAGGCTGGAGAGGGAGGGCTACGTGAGGGTGGAGAAGGACAGGACCGGCAGGAGGAAGGTCTACGAGCTCACCGACGCCGGTCGCCTCTTGGTGGAGGACACCATCGAGAGGATGTCCGGGATCATCGAGGCCATAGTGGAGTCCAAGCTGACCGTCTGCGCGAACTGCGGGGTGAAGATCTACGAGGGCGGCGTGGAGGTGGAGGTGGAGGGGAGGAAGCTGGTGTTCTGCTGCGAGTACTGCGCAGCCAACTACCTGGCCAAGAGGGGGATAGTGGAGGCGGTCCTGCGCCCGCGGGGGGCCGGGCGCAGGCACGACCGGGAGGAGCACCGGCCCCGGGCTTGAGCCGCCCACCCCGGCTCCCCAATCCTTTTTGCCCGCCGCGGCGGGGTGAGGTCGATGACCTCGGACGTGAGGAGGCTGCTCGAGGCGCACGGGAGGCCGGAGCGGGAGGTCTACTTGGACAACGAGAACTCCGGGTGGGTGCCGCCGGAGGTCGTCGAGACCATGCTCCCCTACTTCAACCGGGTTGGGTACGGCCACCCCTCCATCACGAACAGGCCGGGCTGGGAGGCCTTCGAGGTGGTTCAGGAGACCGCCGAGGCGGTGGCCAGGACCATAGGCGTGGACCCCGAGGACGTGCACTTCACCCACAGCGGAACGGAGGCCAACAACCTGGCGATCGTGGGAGTCGCGAGGGCGAACCGCTCCAGGGGGAAGAAGATAGTCGTCTCTGCGGTGGAGCACCTCAGCGTGATACTGCCGGCGGAGTCGCTCGAGGACGCCGGCTTCAAGGTCGTCAGGGCACCGGTCGACGAGGAGGGCTTCGTGGACCAGGATGTCCTGGCCGAGCTGGTGGACAGGGAGACCGTGCTCGTGTCCGTCCAGACGGTCAACCACGAGATCGGCACGATCCAGAGGGTGAGGGGGCTGTCCGAGGTCGTGAGGGACAAGAACGCCGACGTCATATTCCACACGGACGCGTGCGACGCCTACGGTCGGGTCAGGGTGGACGCGGACGCCATAGGCGTCGACATGATGACCCTGAGCTCCCACAAGATACTCGGGCCCAAGGGCGTCGGGGTCCTGTACGTGGCGGACGGGGTGGGGGTCGAGCCCGTCCTCAGGGGCGCCCTGAGCTCCCAGCCCCTGTGGCCCGGGGTGGAGAACGTCCCGGCCCTGGCGGGGTTCAAGAGGGCGATAGAGCTCGCCTTCGAGGACTTCGACGGGGCGAACGAGAGGGTCAGGGCGCTCAGGGATCGCCTCATGGACTCCCTGCTCGAGCGAGTGCCCGACGCCCTCCTCAACGGGCCCCGGGGGGAGGAGAGGGTCTCCGACAACCTGAACCTGAGCTTCCTGCACGTCGAGGGAGAGGCCCTGACGGTTGAGCTCAGCATGAGGGGGGTCTACGTGTCCAGCGGGAGCGCGTGCACCAGCCGGATCCTCGAGCCCAGCCACGTCATGCTGGCCATAGGGAGGAGGTACGAGGAGGCCCACGGGAGCATCCTGTTCAGGCTCACCCGGTACCACACCAGTGACGACGTGGACTACGTGGCCGGGCAGGTCCCCGAGGCCGTGGAGAGGCTCAGGCGGATAAGCCCGCTGGGCAAGGGGTAAGGTAAATACTGCCCTCGGATTACTCCCGTTATAGGAGGGTCGAGAATGAGCACGAGGGTTCCGCTGCCGTACACGCCGAAGGTGCTCGAGCTCTTCAGGAATCCGAAGAACCTCGGCAAGATGGAGGACCCAGACGCCTTCGCCCAAGCCGGGAGCCCCGCGTGCGGCGACGTCATCAGCCTCTACCTCAGGATAGTCCAGAAGGATGGCACGGAGGTGATCGAGGAAGCCAAGTTCGAGAGCTACGGGTGCGCCGCCAACATAGCGGCGGCCAGCATGCTGACGGAGATGATCAAGGGCAAGACGGTCAGGGAGGCGTGGGAGGTGGAGTGGCAGGACGTCGCCGAGGCGCTGGGCGGCCTGCCGCCAGTCAAGAGGCACTGCAGCATCCTGGCCGTGGGGGCCCTGAGGAGGGCCATAAGGGCCTACTACGGGGGCAGGGATCGGAGGCCCGACTGGCTGCCCGAGGGGCTCACGATGGCCGAGAAGCAGGCCCTGGAAGAGGAGGAGTTCATAGAGAGGATGTACGGTGGTAGGCTTGAGCGCGGGTGAGGGGGTCGGGGGCGGTCGAGGCGATCGCGGGGGGATCCCCGCGGGAGACTACTCGGTGGTGGCCGAGCTGGACATCTCCGGGAGGTCGAGGAAGTGCGTCGACTCCCCCCTGGTCTCCCTCACCAGGGCGATGTCGGCCCTCCGACCGGGTGAGGCCGTGCTCGTGAGGTTCGACCCAGAGAGGACCCCGGCCAGGGCCATTCGCTTGATGGCGACCAAGAGGGGTCTTGGATTTGCCATCCTGAGCGCGGGGGAGGTTCACTCCTGCCTCATCTACTCTCCGCGCTGATACCCTGTGGTGAGCGGGGCCCTCCCCGAGGAAATCATATTATATGGCCGACGGTGACCGCTCCTTCGGTGTCGGGGAATTGATGGGGTTCATACTGGAGGGGGCCGTGTGGAAGGGTACGGCCATATTCGGCAGCATAGGGCCGACTGAGATCATCCTGCTGCTCATCCTGGCCCTGATACTCCTCGGGCCCAGCAAGCTGCCTGAGCTCGCCAGGAGCCTCGGCCAGGCCATCAACGAGTTCAAGAGGGCCACCTCCCAGGCCATGGAGACCTCACCGGCGACCCCCGCTCCGGCTCAGGCTCAGGTGCAGGAGGTCGCCCCCGCGAAGCGGGAGAAGAGCGTCAGGGAGCTGGCCAGGGAGCTCGGCATCGACACCACCGGAAAGACCGACGAGGAGATCGAGAAGGAGATCCTGGCCCTCGTGAAGAAGAAGGAGTCGTCCGAGTAGGTCGGCGAGGAGGGCTGAGAGGGCAGTGGGCCCCAGGGGGCGGGGGCCCGGACCGCCTGATTTTTACCTCCCCCCGCTGCGGGGGGAGGGGTGGTCATCCTGTTTGACGTTGAGAAGGTCCGGGAAGACTTCCCGATACTCTCAAGGGCGATCTCCGGCCGGAGGCTGATCTACTTCGACAACGCGGCGACCACTCAGAGGCCTCGCCAGGTCATCGAGGCCGTGAGGAGGTTCTACGAGGAGCACAACGCCAACGTCCACAGGGGCCTCCACACGCTCAGCCAGGAGGCCTCTGAGCTCTACGAGGAGGCCCACGAGGTCTTGGCGAAGTTCATAGGGGCCTCCGGAATGGAGGAGGTCGCCTTCCTCGCGGGGACGACCGACGCCCTCAACGCTGTCGCCGACGGCTGGGCGTGTAGAACCCTGGGCCCTGATGACAGGATAGTGACCACG
>QMSR01000121.1 GCA_003649695.1 Thermoplasmata archaeon | reverse complement strand
ATCCCGCTGCTGGTCACGGAGCTCCAACCCCAGGATATCGTCAAGAGGATGGAGGAGTTCATGCGCTAGTCCAGTATCCCCATAACCTGATCCACGTGCTCCAGGATCCTGTCTAGGCCCCTGCCGCTGACCGAGGAGACGGGGACCATCTGGCCCGGGAGCAGGAGCTCACCCAGGGTCCTCAGCATCCCTATACCCAGCTCCTTGGCCATGGAGGGCCTTTCCCCCAGGAGGTCAGCGTGCAGGGCCTCGGGGTCCGAGGACCACCTCAGCACCCTTTCCTCGGCCTCCTCGTCGAGGAGATCCGCCTTGCTGGCGACCATGAGCATGGGGTAGGGGAAGCGGAAGTGCACCGAGCTCGCCAGGAAAAGCGTCGAGACGAAGTCTAGGGGGGTCCTGAGCAGGTTCGGGTCCGCGAGGAACAGGATGAAACTCTCCTTCCCCCCCACCGTGTCCACGATGACCCTCCCCGAGACCCTGAAGGCGAAGAGCTCCATCTGACCGGGCGTGTCCACGAGTACGTAGTCGGGGTTCATCCCCTCCAGCGTCTTCCTGATCTCCCCGGCGTGGAGGGCCACGGCGTCGGCCGCCGCAATCTGGGCCCCGTTCGGGCCCAGGCCGTACTCCTTCATCATCTTCTCCAGCGTAATCTCCTCCCTGATGTCCAGGTCCGCCTCGTAGGGTAGCTCGTCGGCGCCAGGATCCAGGTTCACCACCGCCACGTTCCGGTTCGTGTCCTCCATGTAGCTGAGCAGGGAACCGGTTAGGGTGCTCTTGCCCGTCCCAGCGGGGCCGACAAAGAAGATGATCGCCTTCACGCTCAGATAAGCCTCTTCTGCTTTACCTTTGTGACGGTTGCCCCCAGCGACCTCTCGAGGACCTCGACCCTCTGCCCCAGGTAGCCGCCTATCCCGAACTCCTCCACCAGCTCCTTCACGATCTCCAGGTACTTGGTCACCGTGCCGGGGTAGACGGTGAGCACTATTTGACCACCGCAGCGGGGGCAGACCCCGCTCAGGGGGGGCCTCCGGAACTTGGCGTTGCATCGGACGCAGCGGAACTCCTGGGTCGCGAACTTCCTCATGTTGCCCATGATGTCCCTGATGAAGTGGTTCTCTATGACCCTACGGACGGCGTCCTTGACGTCGACCCCGTTTATCTTCGCCATGATCCTCAGGCTCGCCCTGACCTTCTCCGCCATCGTGGGCAGGGAGGAATAGGCGTTCTCCCTCACCCCCTCTCCTATGTCTCCGGTCTCCACGGTGAACCCGATGCTCGTCCAGGGGTCCTCCGAGACGACCTCGCCCAGGTGCCTGACCCTGTCCTCCACCTCGTCTACCTTCGCCCCCCTCAGGGAGGCCTCGTAGACCTCCACCGGTAGGGACCAGTCCACGTCCATACTGAGGACCTCCTTATCCACCTCCCTAGGGTGGACCCTCGTCGTGATCGTAAGCGGGGTGTCCATCATCCCACCCCGGGTCCTGGGCAGATAGTGCCTGCTGAAGTTCAGCAGGGCGTCCAGGAGCAGCATGACGCTGTCCTCATCGCCGTCGCAGTTCCTCCTCTTCGCAGCGTGGAACACGGGATGGGCGTACTGGGCGTGGACGTCCGCGAACCCGATGATCCTGCCCAAGACCCCATTGATGGTGTGGGGGGCCATGCCGATGACGAGGTGCCCGATCAGGTCCTCGGGTCTATCGGCCCTGTAGAAGGGCTCCAGACCGTAGAAGCGTTCCAGTAGGTCGTCCACGAACTTCGCCACCCTGACGAGGTACTCCCCCGCCTCCCGGGAGATGATGAGGTCCTGGGGCTTCAGCTCCAGGAGCTGGTCGGGGCTCTCCAGGGGCCTCCCCCAGGCATCCCTCTCGTAGCCCAGCTCCCTGGCCTTCTCGACCGTGAGGCCGACCTCGGAGGGCCTGAAGTGCGTGAGGGGCAGGTCGGTCATGTCGAACCTCGCCGTTCCGTCCTTGAACACCGTGACGCCGTGGAGGGCCCTCAGTACCCCCTTCTCCATGGGCTCTGGGAAGTGCTCCGAGGACATCAGCGCCTTCACACCCTTGACGTTGACACTCCCGTTGAGGCCCAGGGACTCCTTCGCCCTCCTCAGCTCCTCCGCCAGGTCCACCTCCACCTGCTGGGCCCTCCCCGTGGGCCTGGTCCTGGTCCCGCAGACCTCGCAGCGGTACCTGTGGGTCACGTTACCGCAGCGGGGGCACCTCCTGAGCTGGAGGACCGGCCTCGCCCTCTCCCCGCCCTCGGCTGCCTTGGTTATGGAACGGGCGGAGGCGCCGGTCATGCCGGTCGGGAAGAGGACGTTCGGGCTCCCCCTCATAGTCCTCGGCTTGGCCTTCTCGGGCCTGCCTACCCTGGCCCCTATCCTCCTGGAGGCCTTGGGCTCGATACGCAGGCCCGTCGCCGACCTCAGGGCCTCCAGCGCGCTTCCGCCCTCGATCGACGAGGCATCCAGGCCCCTGAGGAGGAGGGCCAGGAACTTAGACCAGTGGCCGAGGGGGACGAGGCGTCCCCCCTCGGGCCTGTGGGGGAGCCCCAGCCTCTCGAGGACCTGCTTGACCTCCTCGGAGAAGCTTACACCCCCGTCGCCGAACTCGGCTGCCTTCAGCATGCTCCTGAGGTCCTCGACCGAGAGGGACTCCCAGAACAGGGCGTACCTCGGGTGTACCGGGAGTCCGTGCTCCCTGGAGAGCCTGATGGCCTCCTCGGGCCCCGGGACGCCCTCGATCTCCAAGCCAGCCCTCCTCGCGAGCTGCTCCCACCACTCGTGGGTGAGGGACAGCCTGTAAAGGGGCTGATTGTTCTCCCTGAACTCCCCGAGGGCGATGAGAATCTCGCCCAGGTCGAGGATCCTCTTTATCCTCCCCCGGAGCCTCCTGGCCTCCTCCACGTCGTCCACCCTCAGTACCGTCCCGTCGTCCAGGAGGACCAAGGGTCCCTCGATTCCGGAGACCGGCGCCACGGCCCCCGCCTTCCCGGGGCCCTCGAGCTTGAGCTGAATGCCCACCGCCAGGAAGCCCCCGAGGACCTCCATGAGGGCCGGGTTCACGCCCACGGCCGCCAGGCCCGTGTTCCTCGCCCTTCCCAGGCGTATCCTGAACCCTCCCTCCTTGCCCCCGTACGAGAGGATGGGCCTCCCCGCGACCACGTCCTCCAGGTACCTCTCCCGAGGGGCCTCACCGCCGGAGGAGCGATTCACAAGGGCCTCCAGGAAGTCCCACCCGTCTATGCCGAGCCTCTTCACGTGCTTCAGCAACTTCTTCGCCTTCTGCGTCAGGCCCTCCGCGAGGACGAGGACCATCCCCCCGCGGACCCTGTTGGTGGAGACCCTGGGGAGGTCCCTGTATCCCCCAACCTCGACGTCCAGGGTCCCCTCGCCGTCGAGGCAAACGGGTACATTCCTGACTATGAGTTCAATCTCCTCGTCCGTGGGGAAGTACTGGAGGTGCACGTGCCTGTGGTAGAGCTTCACCTCCTCCTTGTACCTCTCCACCTCCTCCTCCGTGGGAACGTACCTCCCTATGCCGAAGCGCCTCCTAGCCATGTCCGCAATGAGGACGGAAATGGCCTGGGCCGTTCCCCCCGCCGCCCTGATGGGGCCCGCGTAAAGGACGGCGAGGTGGGTGCCCCCCTGGCTCCTTATCTCT
>QMSR01000120.1 GCA_003649695.1 Thermoplasmata archaeon | reverse complement strand
CCTCGGTGTAGTCGTTGGTGATGCCGGTTTTCCCGCCCGCCGGGTGCAAAAATCCAAACATCCTTGCGGCGTATCCGGTGCCGTGGTCAATCACGCTCTGGAGCATTGAGGTCATCACATACGCCACTCCGCGGGAGAGGACCTCCTCGCGCCGGGTCTGTCCGCGGTAGATTACTGTCCCGTCGCGGTCAACTATCTTGTCAATGAACACGGGCTCAACCTTGACCCCAAGGTTCGGGAAAACCGAATACGCCACAACCATATCCCACGGTTTCACCCCGCTTGAGCCCATAGTGATTGCCAGCACCGGGTCCAGCGGCGTGGTGATTCCCATTCTGCGGGCGTATTTTATCACATTCGCGGGACCCACCTGCTCGCAGAGCCGTATTGACGCCAGATTGCGCGATTTCATCAGCGCCTCTCTGAGGGTGATTCTGCCCAGATATTTGTGGTCGTAGTTCTGCGGACGCCAAAGTTTCCCATCCTCCATAGGCCAGGTGCCGGGGGTGTCGTCTATTCTGTCTGAGGGCTGCCAGCCGTTGTCAATCGCGGCGGTGTATAAAAACGGCTTGAACGCCGAACCCGGCTGGCGCACAGCCTGCGTCACACGGTTGAACTGGCTCTGCTTGAAATCCTTTCCGCCAATCATCACGATAATTCGCCCGGTGGAGTTCTCTATCGCGAACACCGCCCCGTTGAGTTCCTTCCATTTGCGCACTGTGTCGCCGGTGGTGCTGTCATAGACAAGTTCGGTATACTGCGGGTCGTCGGGATGGTGCGTTACCTGAATTCGCCGCTCCATCTGGTGGATTCGGTTGCGCAGTGTCTCTGCCACCGCCTCGTTGAGTTTGTAGTTCAGGGTGGTGTATATTGTGACTCCCTGTGTGTAGAGCCAGTCCTCGCCGTAGATTTCGGCAAGTTTCCGCCGCACAAAGTCAACAAAATACGGCGCCTTCCAGCCCTCGCCCTTAGTCTTCTCCTTGAAAACCACCGGGATTTTCCTCAGGGAATCATACTGTTCGGGCGAAAGATGGCATACATCATCCATAAAGTCCGATTTTTCCATCAGTCCGAGGACCACATTGCGCCTTTTTTGAGCCCTTTTGGTGTTGCGCAGGTAGTATTCTGGTGCGCGAAGGCCGCCCACAATCAGCGCCGCCTCCTCGGGACCCAATTCTGATGCGGGCTTGTCAAAAAACTTCCGCGATGCCGCCTCTACTCCGTAGCATCCGCGCCCCATATAGACCTGATTTATGTAAAGTTCCAAAATTTCGTATTTTGAATACTTGTGCTCTAACCTGATTGCGGTGAGGGCTTCCTTTATCTTTCGGGTCAGTGTCTTTTTCTGGGACAGGAACAGATTTCGCGCCAGTTGCTGGGTGATGGTGCTTCCGCCCTGGGCAATTCTGCGGGTTTTTATGTTGACAAAAAGCGCCCCCAAAATTCTGAACGGGTCAAGTCCCCAGTGGCTGAAAAACCGCCTGTCCTCGGTGCTTATGAGTGCCTTGATAAACCACGGGGAGACATCGTTTATGGACACCCAGATTCTCTTTTCCCCGGCGAATTCCGCCAGAAGAACGCCGTCGGCGGAAAACATCCGGCTGACCAGCGGCGGCTGATACTCTTCAAGTTGCTCCGGGTCGGGAAGTTCCGGAAGATAGAGAATATACACCACAAAAAGCAACACCGCCGGCACTATTATCCCGGCTAAAAACCCGAAAAGCCCGCTTACGAGTGCGGTTGTCCAGTTGAACGGATGCTGAATTGTGACGATTACATTTTCTATGTGCTTTTTTGTGCTCATAGATTTCTGTATTCCCGCCCGATGTCTTTGCGGTAGAACGCCTTTTCAAAGTGGATTTTTTGGACAGCGTTGTAGGCGTTGTCAATTGCCTGAGCGTAAGTTTCGCCTTGACCGACCACGGTGAGCACTCTGCCGCCGTTGGTGATGATGTTTTCGCCTCTGCGGTCGGTGCCGGCGTGGAAGACAATCACCTGCTCCTGCGGAATTTTTGCCACCTCGTCAAGCCCGCTGATGGGATAGCCCTTCTTATACCGCTTGGGATATCCCCCCGACGCCATAACCACGCCCACCGCTTTTTTCTCGTGCCATTCAACATCTGCCTCAAGGACCCTGTTTTCAAGGGCGAAAAGCATCATTTCCAGAAGGTCCGATTTGAGCAGGGGGAGAATCGCCTGTGTCTCCGGGTCGCCGAAGCGGCAGTTGAACTCCAGCACCTTCGGACCGCTTTCGGTGAGCATAAGCCCGGCATACAAAATCCCCTTAAACGGCGCCCCCATATACTTGAGTCCCTCAAGGGTGGGGATAATGATTTCCTCCATAGTGATTTGCTCCAGTTCTGGGTCAAAGAGTGGGTGAGGCGCCACACAGCCCATTCCGCCGGTGTTGGGACCCTCGTTGTTGTCGTAGGCTCGCTTGTAGTCCTGTGCGGGTTTGAGCAGAACGGCGTTGTCGCCGTCGGTCATCGCCAGAACCGAGATTTCTGTGCCCCGCAGAAATTCCTCAATTACCACGGTTTTTCCGGCATCGCCCCAGGTGCGCTCTATCATCATATGCACGATTGCATCCCTTGCCTCGTCAATGTTTTTAGCCACTATTGAGCCCTTGCCGCCGGCGAGACCATCGGTCTTTATCACTATCGGGAACTCGTGCTCCTCAACGAACTTTATCGCTCCCTCCGGCGTGTCAAAGGTCACAAAACCTGCGGTGGGAATGTGGAACCGCTGCATAAATTCCTTGGCGAAAACTTTGCTTGATTCAATTTTTGCCGCCGCCTGCGTGGGTCCGAACACATTGAGCCCCCTTTTGTTGAAATAGTCCGTTATCCCCTCGGCAAGGGGGTCCTCCGGTCCCACTATGGTTAGGTCAATGCTGTTGTGCTCGGCGAAATTCGCCAGTCCGCGGATATCCTTCTGGCTTATGTCCACATTTTTTGCAATCTGGGCGGTTCCCGCATTCCCCGGAGCGACATAGAGTTGTTCAACATAGGGACTTTGTTTTATCTTCCAGGCGAGGGCGTGTTCGCGCCCGCCGCCGCCCACTATGAGGACATTCATCCTTTCCCTCCCCAATGTTGTGTTTGTTTTATTTTAAGGCAAATTTTGGGGTTTTCCACAAAAATTTGATGGGGACTGCCGGCGATGGTGTTATCTCCACATAGTTATGAAAAATTTTGCCACAAAGAACAGAAGCAGCGACCCCGCCAGCGCAAAAATTATCCATTTCCAGCCGCCGGGATAGCGGGACCGGTCCGGGCGCGGGAAATGATAGCGCCCCTCGCTCCGTTCAGCGGATTTTTCCGCTATTTCGCGCCGTTCCTGGGAAAACCTGACGCTATGTCGCGAAAACCTCGCCATAGTTCACAGAAATACCGCGTGAAATAATTTAATTCCCGGCTGGATGAAAAACCACAGGATATTTATCCCCGACAGTGCCCCAAAAACTATCACGGCGAGCAGAATTGTGGGACCATAGCGTTCAAGAAAAAACACCGTTGACGGGCGAATTTTCGCCAGCCCGAAAAGGATTTTGGAACCGTCCAGCGGCGGAATTGGAATCAGGTTGAACATCGCCAGAATCACATTTATGTCCATTGTGTAGAGCACCATATACCACAGCGGATTGTAGAGGTATCCTGCCCGGGTGAGGATTTTGAGGATAAT
>QMSR01000119.1 GCA_003649695.1 Thermoplasmata archaeon | reverse complement strand
CTCGAGCCTGTTGAAGACCTCGAGCTTGAAGACCTCGTCGGCCCAGTCCACCCCCGCCTCCTCCAGGAACTCGGATACGGACCCCTCGAACGGGACGTCCACGTACTGGGGCTTGAGCCTGACGCCGAGCTCGGCGCTGACCCCTCCCTCGTCCGGCTCCAGGCGGCCCCCCAGGATCCTCATGAAGGTCGTCTTCCCCGTCGCGTTGGGACCGACGACTCCCACGATCTCCCCCTTGTAGGCCCTTCCAGGCTCAACGGTGAGGGTGAAGCTCTCGAAGCCCTTCACCAGCCTGGTCCAGGAGATGGAGGCCCCTCCCTCCACCCTCCTCCTCGGGGGGTGCGCGAAGAAGGTGACGGGCTTGTCCCTGATCCTGACGTTCTCCGCCTTCAGCATCCCGTTCAGGTACTCGTTGATGCCCACCCTCACGACCTTGGGCTCGCTGACGATGCCGTAGACCCCTCCCTTCCCGTAGAAGATGTGTACGTAGTCCGCCAGGTAGTCCAGGACGGCGAGGTCGTGCTCCACGACGACCTTGAACCTGGGCCCCCCGAGGTCCCGGACCAGGGTCGCGATGCGCATCCTCTCCCTGATGTCCAGGTAGGAGGTGGGCTCGTCCAGGATCAGGATGTCCGGGTCCCTGAGGATGGCCGCAGCTATGGCCACCTTCTGGAGCTCCCCGCCGGAGAGGGTCTCCATAGACCTGTCCATGAGGTGGGAGATGCCCAGGAGTTCGGAGACGCGCTCCAGCATCCCCGACCTGTCCACCCTGGACAGGACCTCACCGACCCTCCCCCTGACAGCCCTCGGAATGGCCTCGATGAACTGCGGCTTGAGCGACACCCTGAGGCTCCCGTCGTAGAGGCCCTTGAAGTAGGCGCCCAGCCTGGTCCTGGCGTACCTCCTCACGACCCTCTCCCTGTCGCCCTCCCCGGAGCCGAAGTTGGGGACCAGTAGGCCCGCGAGGATCGACATGGCCGTGCTCTTCCCGGTCCCGTTCCTACCGAGGATCCCCACCACGGAGCCCTCCACGGGGACCGGTAGGCCGAAGAGGCGAAAGGCGTTCGGGCCGTAGCTGTGCACGATCTCCTTCCCGAGCTCGTCTGGGAGGTTCTCGATGTGGATCGCACCGAAGGGGCACTTCTTGACGCAGATCCCGCAGCCTATGCAGACGTCCTCGTAGATGAACGGGAAGTCGCCGAGGAACTCTATCGCCTTCTTCCCGGTCCTGTTTACGGGGCAGTACCTAATGCACTCAAGCTGGCAGCGCTTCGGCTGGCACCTGTCCCTGTCGAGGACGGCTACCCTCACTGCTCCTCCTCAGAAAGCGTGGTGATCTCGAAGAACACCCCAAGGCCCCTGAGGGTCTCGTGAATCAGGTCGGCGAAGTTTATGGCCTCCCTGACGGTGGCCTTGGAGGGCCATTCGTACACGAAGTCGTAGTAGCCGGTAATGGGCCTGAAGCCCAGGTTCTGGAGCCTGTCGACGACCAGGCTGGGCCTGGCGCCTTCGGAGTTGAAGATCACTCGAAGGTAGGTCCTGATCGCCATCGGAGGCTCATCGGAGGAGCGCTTTAAATCTTGAGGAGGTGGGCTATGAACATCCCCGCGAAGGGGCCGTGGTACGGCATGATCCTCGCGGCGTCCGAGACCGAGGGGTCGAACTCCAGCCCCCGGTATTCTCTGAATCCCCTCTCGTGGGGGAAGGGTAGGTCCACCCTGAGCGTCCGGAATCCCAGCTCGACCGCGTAGGAGACGACACCCTCGTTCTCCCTGGGGTCGAAGGTGCAGGTGGAGTACACCAGGGTCCCGCCCGGCCTCAGGTACCTCCACGCCGCCCTCACCAGGGACCTCTGCAGCCTCGACAGGGTCTCCGGGTCGTTCCGCTTGACGCTGGGCAGCGTCCACGGGTCCTTCCTTAGGCTGGACTCGGAGCTGCAGGGTGGGTCGAGGAGGACCCTGTCGAAGGCCTCGCGGAACCCCAGGCTCCTGGCGTCCCCCTGCACCACCATGACCGAGACGGCCCCCATCCTGTCCACGTTCGCCCTGAGGGCCTTGATCCTCCTCCTCGACCTCTCAACCGCGACCACCGTGCCCAGGTTCCCTATGTGCTCCGCTATCTGCGTCGCCTTCCCGCCCGGGGCGGCGGTCATGTCCAGGATCCTCTCCCCCGGCCTTGGGTCTAGGACCACAACCGGGAACATGGCCGAGTGCTCCTGCAGGTAGTAGAGGCCTAGGGCGTGGTGGGGGAGCTTTCCAGGGTCGCCCTCCAGGAACACGGCCCTGCCGTAGTAGGGGGAGGGGTCGGCCCCGATCCCCCAGCCCTCCAGGTCACCGATGAGCTCCTCCCTGGAGATCCGGAGGAGGTTCACCCTGGCGCTGGGCCTCAGGGGCTCCAATATGGAGTCCACGAGGAGCCCCGTGTCCAGGTACCCCTCATACTTGCTGGCCCAGGCGTCCAGGGCCTCCCTGAGACCGTTCACGATGCTAGCTCCTCTCTGACCACCTCGGCCAGGCGCCTCACGCCCTCCTTGATCATCTCGTCCGGGGGCGCCGTGAAGTTCAGCCTCATCTCGTTCTTCTTGCTCCTGTCCGGGTAGAAGGCTGCCCCGTGGACGTAGGCAACCTTCCTCTTCAGGGCCTTCGGGAACATCTTCTCGGTGTCCACCTTCTCGGGCAGGGAGACCCAGACGAACATGCCGCCCTCGGGGCGGCTCCACTTGGCCTCCTTGGGGAAGTAGTCCTCCAGGGAGTCCAGCATGATCTTCCTCTTCCTGCCGTAGATCTTCCTGATCCTGGGGATGTGCTGCCAGATCATCCCGTTCTTGATGAAGAGGGCTACCAGGATCTGGGACAGGGAGTTGGGGCACAGGTCTATGCCCTGTCTCATGATCTCCAGCTTCACGTTCGCCGGCTCCGGTGCCGCTATGAAGGCCACCCTCAACCCGGGCGAGAAGACCTTCGAGAAGCTCCCCAGGTACAGGACCCTGCCCTCGCGGTCGAGCTTCTTCAGGCTGGGCAGGGGCTCGCCCACGTACCTGAGGTGCCCGTAGGGGTCGTCCTCGAGCACCGGCAGGTCGAACTCGGAGGCGATCTCCAGGAGGTGCTTCCTCCTCTCCAGGGACATGGTGACGCCCGCCGGGTTGTGGAAGTTGGGGACGGTGTAGATGAACTTCGGCATCTTACCCTCCGCCTTCGCCTTCTTCAGCCTCTCCTCCAGGACGTCCGTCCTCATGCCCTCGTCGTCGATGGGGATCATGAAGAACTGGGCCTCGTTGGCGGAGAAGGCCTGAATCGCCCCGAGGTAGGTGGGGACCTCGACAACGATGGACTCACCGGGGTTCACGAAGAGGCGGGCAACCATGTAGAGGCCGAGCTGGGAGCCCGTGAGGGCTATGATCTCCTCCTCCTTCGCCTCTATTCCGCTCCTCCTGAGGTAGTCCACCACGGCCTCCCGATAGAGGGCGAGGCCGGCGGAGGGGCCGTACTGGAGGGCCGTCCTGCCGTAGTTCTCTAGGACCTCGCTGCAGAGCTGCTTGACCTCCTCGTAGGGGAAGGCCTCCGGGTTGGGTAGGCCGCCCGCGAAGGAGATGATGTCCTTCTTGGACGTGAGCTTGAGGAGCTCCCTGATCTCCGAGGCCCAGAGCTTGCTGGCTACGCTCGAAAATTTATTGCGCATGTCCAATACTATCACCGAGGGTGCATTCGCGAGGGG
>QMSR01000118.1 GCA_003649695.1 Thermoplasmata archaeon | reverse complement strand
TCGGAGGTTCTCCGAGAGAGGGGTCGTAATCAGCATACGCTAACCTATCGTCGCTATCTGTAAGAGCCTTAACTGACTTGTATAAATTCTGGAAGTTAGGGGTACTTCCAAACCCTCTGTGTTTTCTAACACTCATTTAAGTATCCTTATATCTTTAGTGAAGCATTCTGTAAGCAGGGTACCATCTGTGAAGGGTGGTACACCTGTAGCTTTAAAAGAGCAATTACGTTTAATAACTTCTTGCTCTATGTCGAAGGCTGTATAGCCATGCGTGTAGTACTGTATAGTGATCCCTGTCATCTTACTTCTGTCGACAGTGTTGTACCTACTGGTGAAAGGTCTATTAGTAATACCGATTTTCCATACATTTTCTATTTTAAAGTAATATAATATAGCAGGCAGATTCTTTTTAAATCCTCTACCCTTATACTGCATATGCTCACAAATAGTATTTAGTACTCCATACCCTCTAGCAGCCATGTAGTGCTTAGGGGAGTTATTCTTGAAGTCTACACGAAATGAGTATCTTAGAGCTTCTTCAGCTAACTCCAGATTTGTATACTTCTTCAGTGAAGCCCAGGGATGTGGGAACAGCTCATCTAGCATATCTACTCTATTAATGTATTCATAAGCACCACTTGCCTTTTTATGTAATTCATCCCTAGTCAGGTACTTAGATGCCTCTATACGTGCGGTATCTTTAGTCCACGGAACTACTAGTAAAGGCATGTGAGTGCATATGCTAGATAATAATTGACGTCTTCTAGCTGCGGAGTACGCAGCAGGACTGCCTTTACGGAATGCATACTTACTAGTATATTTACTAGCCTCTATCTGCAGATCTTCTTGAGACCATTTTCTATACGTTGCCATTATAACTCCTTTAAAGTTCTAGGTATATCATACCTAGACTACCCTTAAGTAGCCCTTAAACGGTTGTTAAAGTTCGGTGTTGAGCCGAAGCCTAGGTGTCTTCTTGATGACATAATTGATCCTTAAGAGAGTGCTATTGCACCAAATACTTTCCATAGTTCATCGGTAGCATTACTACGAGCTACTCCGTTACCTATAGCTTCTACATCATTTGCTGCAAGTAGTACTTGAGCTACACCTATTACCTCATGACCTGATGTTAACTTAATTATACATAGGCGCATATTAGGTGTAGGGTGTAGGTAAGTCACTGTAGCATCCGCTACCTGGGCTTGGATGAATGAGTACGGAAGTTTACCGTCGTTAGCAGCTACCGCAGCTTTTACAGCTGAGTGTAAGCTACTCATTACTTAGCTCCAGGGAAACCTGCAGGTTTCTTAGCTACAGGGAAGCCACCAGTTGCTGACTGTGCAGGAGCTGGAGTTGATCCCCCACCTTGCTTAGCTTTCATCCATGCAGCTACTGATTCAACAGTAGTTCCATCTTCGTATTTGATTTCAGAGGCGAATGATTCATCTTTACCGAAACGCTCACCGATGTTTTCACCAGATAGTACTTCTGATCCAGATGCATTATCTGATTCACGGTAGAATCTACGTACTGATACGTCTTCTTTAATCTCATCTTTATACATTCTGTAAGAGATTTGAATCCAAGCTTTTACTTGAACGTCGTTTAACTCTGGGATACAGCTAAGCTCTTTAGCACCTTTTTTGAAAGTTACTGTTGTTGGCTCAGGGTCTGATAAAGAGTCCTCACCGATAACCGTAGTTAATGCTTCGATTACTTTGTAGCCGAATGTCGGTTGACCTTGGATACCGATAAGGTTATTACCGTATGACATACATTTGTCAAAGAAGTAGTTGGCCTGAGTTGCACCGTTTGCTGTCTTAGTGATCTCACAGTGCTTTAGTGTAAGACTATAGATACCTGATTTGTTGATATAGCCTGAGCCACCTTCTGATTGTACTGATTCTGTGTTAACTGTTAAAAATGCCATTAATGGTCCTTATAAAATAAATTCTGTAGCTTCTAATTTAGAGGCTGTTAGTTTAGCAATGTGCGCGTTGATGTCGTACTTGCTACTGTCTAATGATTCTTCAATGTCTTTTAGTGTTGTGCGACAAGGGTATTTCATAGACTTTTGATGAATGATGAAGCTGTTTGTTTTCTTTTCGATAAATATTGCCTCATTAGTGACACTGAGCCATGAGCCGGCTTTACCAAATTGCCCTGTTGCAGGAATTATGTGGCGAGCTGTATCGGCATCGAATATAGTGTGAGCTACGATTACAACGTTTACGTTGTTAGCTATCAGAACATCTTCGATGTAGGCATTAAGGTTTAGTGTATCACGGTTATTGTTCTTGTGAATATCAAAGCCTTTGAACGCTCCGTCGTTGTATGCTTGCATTGTTGAGTAGAATTGAGTAACTGTATCGAATACGACAGTATCCGGGAGTTTACCCATCTTCTCTTGGTATACACCCAGCTTCTCATTGATTACATCTATTAATGTTTCGATACCACTGTAAGCAGTAATGTTCATATGAGGTACAGGGAAACCGTACTCTTTACGATCGAAGTTAACCACCATAGCGTTCTCTATTTGAGAGGCTGTTGTTGATTTACCAGTGTTTTCAAATCCACTGATTAATAATTTAATTGCTGCCATTAAGGCTCCTTGTGTGGTAACTAGCCACGTTATTGATTGCTTTTAGTGACTTCTAGGTCATTTATTTCTATGTTGTACTCTAAGCACCTATTATAGGTTATAACCTCTATAGGGTGACGCTTATGGCCAACTTGTGTACATGATGCACCTCTATTGAACGTTTCCTCACATACCACACATTTTAATAGGGATGGTTTGATACCTGACTTAAAAGCGGCACATTTACCACCTACACAGTACTTTTCAGGCGTTTTAGGGCAGAAGATGTCCTTGTACATGTTAGTGCATTAACTTTATAGTAAGGTAGTTAAGTATAGCTTCCTTGCCGTTGTATATAAAAGCCTTGTCAGTACCCGACTTCCTGATACGTTCGAACTCGGCTATCATAGCGTCAGCGTATTTATATACGTCTTTCATGTTAGGGCCTTGGGATGTCGTTGTTTTTAAGACGGTAGTCAGATGCAAGTAGGTACTGCATATCTGGCCAGTCTTTAAAGCATTGTACGGACTCCCCTATAAGTTTAAGGATACCTTCGATGAAGTCAAATGCTTGGCTATCGAATGGTTTGATGAAGTTGAATGTACGGATTGGCAAGGTCTTAGTAGCTTTTACTACAAAACATAGCTCCACGTTGTCTATCTTTACACCACTTTTAGTTAAAAGGTAAGCGTAACAATAGGCCTGTAAGGTGTATGCGTAGTTGAAGCTTGAAGGCTTAGTAGAGGCTGTTTTCCAGTCACGTACTGTGATTGACCCAACATGTTTACCAGCTTTAATATCTTCCCAAGTATCAGTAGGTGCTGAGGATACTATTGCATCCATTGTACCTGCTAAATAGACGTTGGGGATCAGTTCTAGTTGCTCATACAGCTCAGTAGCTACGATATTAGTGTTGATAACATATTCTTTAACAAGGGCTTCACCCATGTCTTTCCATGTTGACTCAATGCTAGAGATGTCGTACTCCTCTTTGCCTCGGAACTTGTCGATGTAGTCAGACGCTTCTTGACGAAGTAGCTCTCCATCATAGTCAGTGCCGTTGATTGCACAGTTAGCTACAGTTTCAGCAACGTGGTGTACTAATGTACCGTTTACTGTTGCAGTGCTTCCTTG
>QMSR01000117.1 GCA_003649695.1 Thermoplasmata archaeon | reverse complement strand
TTTATTTATGGTCTTATCAGCTGATTTTTCATAATTTAGGACACAACGTGAAAATTTATTAAATACTTTTTACACAAAAATTAACATCTTTATTAATTTTATTGGAAAAACGATGATGATGTCTTCCAAAGAGCTACTGGTGGAGATTTCGAAGGGGGTTCTCATCGCCATAATCTTCGTATCTTTGACGTTTACAACGAATCCTGCAACGGCAGCGCAGGATGACAACGATCAGATAGATAACTACGAGATCGGAGCTATGTACATTGAGCACTATCTGGAATACACTGATCTATGGACGGCGCCCATCGTGACCAACGATTTCGTTGAAAGACTGATAGATCATTACCTGGGTTATGAGGCATTCATCATTCACGATGCCGAGATACTGAATACTTACTGGTACAACTCTGATTATTACCCGACTGACGAGTACCCGCACATGGACAGCGCTGACCTCTTTTTCTTCGCGGGACACGGAGACAAATATGAGATCCCACTCTGGAATCAGACCTTTGAGAACGTAGATCCTACTCCGCTAACGGGTAATACCGTAGATTTCGACTATCTCTATCTACACACGGATCTAGAGTGGGCCTTCATAGTTTCCTGTGACACTCTAAACGTCTCCGACGACGAGATAGACAGCCTCAGGCTCTCGATACAGAGCGGTGGCCTACACTCGATGTTGGGCATGCACTCTCCTATTTTCGTAACCACCGACTTTGGCAAATACCTTGCGGATAAACTTTCGGTCTGGTCAACATCCATATGGCAGGCTTGGAAGACGACTATCCATGAAAAATCGAAGGACGGTGATGATTTGGCCGCAATAGTCTATGCCTATGTCCTAAAGTTCTCCTCGGGAGTGCCGGTGAGTCGCCTTTCCCCCAGGGATGTGCTGAGCGGCAGGGTTGGTCCGAATTTCGGCGGCTACATCACCATAGACTACAGGAACGAAGACATCAATGAGCCCTACATCGATCCCACTGCCCATATTAACGCGGTTGTGTATGTTTATCTTTATTGGGAGGATGTGATACAATGAGGAGGGTAGTTTTTGTTTTGGTGGTGTTTGTAACGGTAGCGGCGCTCATCATGGCCTCCAGCGCCAATCCCACCAAAGTTAAGCAAAATGTCAACGAGGGGCAGCTCTACGACAATATCATGGTGATTCCCAACAACGTCCACATATTCCTAAACAGAAAGGTGAACATAGATGAAATACCCGATTTCCAGCTGATCGTAAAAGAGCGCAATCATGAGGATGCACTTGCTATCGCCAAGACCTTTGGCTTCGACGGTATTAAGGACAACAGGGAGTTCCATGAGTACATTGCTAAGATGGGGCAGGTTATGGTGATAGTCTCACAGTACGGTCCAAGGCTCTACTACAGAGACGATAGGGTGGCGCTGATGGATGTCGAGGACTACAAGGACAAGGAGTTCTACATCGAAATGGCCAAGAAATATGCTAAGCCGATGATGGAGCTCCATCCATGGGCAAAGAAGTATGATTATAGGTACTTCGTCAAGTTCGGCATAGCCCATTTGAAGGACCTGGAGACGGGCGAGGAGGCCGTCGCTGGCGTCCAGGTAATGATGTATCCCGTGGTCGATGGCTATATGCTCTGGCCCGGAATTGGCCTCACACTCACCAACGGTGGGAGGCTCGTCGCACTCAGCTTCAACGTCTGGGACGTGAAGAAGGCCGGAACCCTGCACCCGATCCCTATCAAAGAGGCAATCATCAAGATGAGGGAGAACAGGAGACCCTTCCTGAACGCCAATTCCTACTTCGTAAGGAAGGGCGTCTCCAAGATCGACCACATCGTCATAGACAGGGTAGAGGTCGTCTACGATACCTGGTTCAACCCCAGCAGTCTCGCCGGCTACAATATGGTCCAGGCCGTTCCCTATTACAGGTTCATTGGAACCGCTTTCCTCCTCGATGGCTCAACCGAGACCTGGGACGTCCTCGTCCCCGCCCTACCCAGTTAAAAATCCCCTTTTCCATTATTTTTTGATGGATCTCGACTTCTTCACGTTGGACGATTTCGACTTCTCCGGCGCCACTGTCCTCCTCAGGGTCGACGTGAACTCCCCCCTCGACCCCTTCACAGGCAGGATCCTGGACGATTCCAGGTTCAGGGCGCACCTCAGAACCATCCTAGAGCTCAGGAACTCCAAGTTGGTAATCCTGGCACACCAGAGCAGGCCCGGGAAGAGGGACTTCACACCCCTAAGGGAGCATGCGAGGCTCTTCTCCATACTCCTGAGGAAAAGGGTGAAGTTCGTGGACGGCCTGATTGAGAGCTTCGTGCAGGCGGAGATCGACAGGGCCAGGCCCGGTGATATATTGGTCCTGCAGAACACCAGGTTCTACTCAGAGGAGGTTGTCCTCTCTGGGAGGCCCAGGAAGGAGCTGGAAGCCACGTACCTGGTTAAGAGGCTCTCCGAGATGGGGGACTTCTTCGTGAACGACGCCTTCGCCGCCGCCCACAGGTCCCAGGCAACCCTCGTCGGCCTCGCCGAGCTCATGCCAATGATCGCTGGAAGGCTCATGGAAAGGGAGCTCAGGGCCCTGGGCAGGGTGCAGAGCGTGAGGGAGCCCAGGATCGCAATCCTCGGAGGGGCGAAGGTCAGGGACTCCCTTAAGGCCGCGAAGGGCCTCCTGGACAGGGGCAGCGTCCAAAAGGTGGTCCTGGGGGGACTCGTCGCGAACGTCGCCCTCATGGCCGGTGGACACAGACTGGGAGAGGCCTCGGAGAGGATCCTGGAGAAGGAGCTGGAGGACCTAGACGGCTGCCTCAGGCTGGCCGAGGAGCTCCTGGAGAGGCACGGCGAGGACGTCGTCCTCCCGGAGGACCTCGCCGTGGACCTCGGGGGTAGGAGGGAGATGGGCCTGGACGACCTACCGGCACCGGGTCCGATCATGGACCTCGGCAGCAGGAGCATCCGCAGGATCAAGGAGCTCGTCTCCGGGGCGGGGGGAATCATACTCAACGGACCCCTCGGCGTCTTCGAGAGGGAGGAGTTCTCCAAGGCGACCAAGGAGGTCTTCTACGCCATCGCAAACTCCGACGCGTTCGTGGTTGCCGGTGGCGGCCACACAATCGCGGCCCTCAGGCTCTTCGGCCTGGAAAGGTACATCGACCACATCTCCACCGGAGGGGGATCCCTGATGGCCTACCTCGCTGGAGAGGAGCTCCCGGTCATCGAGGCCCTGAGGGCCTCCAAGAGGAGGTTCGAGTCACCCTTTTTCCCGAGGGAGTGATTCAGCCGTGATGGACCTGAGGAGCGAACTGGGGAGGAGGAAGTCCCTGGTGGAGGGGAGACTGAGGGAGTTCTTCGAGGAGAGGCGGGGAAAGCTCGATGGGATCCTCAGGGAGGCTCTTGATGCCCTCGAGGACCTGACCCTGCGGGGGGGCAAGAGGGTCAGGGCCTCCCTGGTCATGATGGGCTACAGGGCCGCCACGGGCGAGGAGCCCGGGCAGATCCTGGACCCCGCTGCGGCCGTCGAGCTCCTGCAGAGCTACCTCCTCATCCACGACGACGTCATGGACAGGAGCGACCTGAGGAGGGGTGGACCAACGGTGCATCGCATGTTCTCCGAGAGGTACGGGGACGAGTGGCTGGGCATCAGCCTGGCCATAACCGTCGGGGACCTCGCTGACTCCTATGCGCAGCAGCTGATCGCGGAGTCCGACTTCCCCCCGGAGAACGTGCTCGCGGCCCTCGGGGT
>QMSR01000116.1 GCA_003649695.1 Thermoplasmata archaeon | reverse complement strand
CCTAGTTCCCGCAGACAATATGCTAGTGCATTTACACGAGACCTCTACCCACCCCTGCGACACAATTGTAGTTCCTATCACCATTTCCGATGCCAATCTGCCTCTGGCGAGAGAATTGCGGTTGTAATACAGCGTGAACGGGTCCATAATTACGCCGCTGGAATTTGTCAATGCGGTCTCCCCCGCTCCGGATTCCGTGTATTTCGGCGGAGACGGCAATCACTGGAGTGTCCAGTTATTCTGGACATCAAGGGTGTTCATAGAGAGCGATTCGCTGGGGACTTTGACCCTTGCCGTAAACTGTGCCGCATCGGGCGGGGATTTCTCGCCCCTGCACTTTGATTCCGTGGGCACCGATTTGATGGATATTATCACCGATGACGGTCTGGTTGCGATAAATTACTCGCCGGCGCAGTGGCTTCAGATACTCAGGTTTGACGATGTCGCCGGGGTAAAGCCGCAGAAAACCTTAGGATTTGGCAACGCCTTCGGCGCCACCGACAACTACGATGCCGCCTATGACATCATCTATGTCACTCCGCCGCCATCGGAGATAAATGTGTGGTTTGTGCTGGATGACCCCGAGCATCCGGCGATTCGTGCCCTGAGCAGAGATGTGAGAGACACCATCCCGGTCAACACCTGGGTGGTGGCAAACACTGAGGACAACCCGCTCTATGTCCACTGGAATCCCGACCTGTTCAGCGATGGTCTGTATTTGCTCAATGGTCATCAGGATATGCGTGCCGACACGGACTATGTCGCCGAACCGGGCGAGACACTGGTCATCACCTGGAGTCTGCCGGAGTGGGAATCCGCCGAAATCACGCTTTACCGGGGATGGAACTTGGTTTCCATTCCGGTGGAGAATCCGAGCGGCTCGCCCGAGTCAATATTCCCGGGGATATTCTTCGGTCCGCTGGGGTATGATGCCGAAACCCGCTCCTTCTACCTTGCAGACCACATTGAATCCGGACGGGGATACTGGGTGTTCAGTTTGAGTGAAACACAACTTCCCCTGATAGGGCTGCCGGTTCATCATTATGAAAAGCGGGTCTATCCGGGATGGAACCTTATGGGCGCCACGATTGACACGGTTTCACTTGATGAAACTGCGGTTTCCGAAGGCTCTGTCATCAGTGCATTTGAGTATAGCCCATCCACCGCTGGCTACTATCCTTCCAGCATACTTGTTCCGGGCAAGGGATACTGGATGTGGATTTCAGGTTCGGGAATACTTATGGTTCCGGCGGAATGATAACTGTAAGCGGCGGGCGGAATTTTTCCTCGCCCGTCGCTTTTTATTCAAGTGAAATGAAAATGAGACAAACATTTCTGACAGGGATTGTAATTCTGTCGCTTGTTGCTGGAGTCTCGGGCAGGGAAAAAATATTTTCGGGAAGCGCCTTTGCAGAGGGCTCTCAAAAATCGGAAACTAAAAGCCTTTCTAAAGCGATAGGGTTGTCTCTGCTGTTGCCCGGGATGGGAGAGAGATATTTAGGGATGCCGTCATCGGGGAAATATCTAACAATTGGCGATGGAATTATAATAGGTTCTGCGGTGTCATTCGCAATAGTTGGTGTGTGGAAGGAGCAGGAATATAAAACATTCGCCCAAAAATACGCCGGTGTTGACCCATCCGGCAAGGATGAGGAGTTCTTCAGGATAATTGGGCTATATCCGGACAGAGACACATATAATTACTCGCAGGAATTATACTACCGTGATGATGCGGATTTATATCCGCAAACGCCGGAATGGAATTGGGTGTGGAGAAGCGAGCAGGACCAGTTGAGATATTATGATATGCGGGCATCGGCGGAGAGAATGTGGAGAAATTTTCGCATCGCCCTTGGAGTTGCGGGTATAAACAGATTAATAAGCACGATAAATGTGATAAGATTATATCGTGGCGGCGCCCCACTTGGTCTGAGTGCTGAAATCAACGGGGTTCACAATTCCGATTATGGATTCAAACTTATATATTCGTTTGAGTTTTGATAGAGGGGTGGACAATGAGATATCTGGCGGTGTTGTTTTTATCTGTGGGGTTTTTGTGGGCGCAGGAGTTGGTTTCTTTAAGCAACGGAGAGGTCGGCGTTGTGGTTGACAAAGCCACGGGGAAATTCGCAATAGGCGATATGTCTATGCGCCCTGTGGTTGATGGATACCCTAACGAACCTGCCCACACGCATTTCTGCGTCAAAGTCAACGGTGAGGTGTTCTCCAATGAACCCTCTCTTTCGGCAAGCCCGCTTGTTATAAGGGATTCTGCTCAGGTGGTTGAAAACACCATATCTATGGTGTGGTATATCGGCGAAAGCAGAGTGTGGGAAAAATTCTACACCCTTGATGAGGACAGCATCAGGAAATTTATCTATATTGAGATGGTATTTTACAATGCCGACCCCTCAAGCACCGCCACTGTTGGTTTTCTGCAATTTCTGGACATAAAAATCGGGGACAATGACAATCCCACAGTGCTAATTCCCGGGGAGACCTTTCAGGGAATAGAAAGAAGGTTCATTCTATCACAGATGCCCGCCTACTGGACGCTTTTCAGCGATTACGGAGATACAAACTCGTTTTTAGGGCAGGGAGTTCCAATAGGGCGTGATGAACTCTATGCCGACCTTTTGATTTTCTCCGATGTCTCATACATTGACACGGTTCACTGGGACTATGTCGCCCTTGTCCGCCCTGTGGATGACTTGGGTATGTTGATAAGGTGGAACGAACAGGATGTTGAATCGTATGAGTTCTACATTGTGGGATATTACTACGGTCTCGGCTACCCCGACGCCGAGATAAGGGAAATTGCCCAGAAACTTCATCCCACAAAACTGGTAATAGGTTCCCCCTACCCCAACCCGACCAACGGCGGAACCTCAATAAAAGTTCAGGTGCTGGATTATCCTCAGAATATCTCCGCAGACATTTTTGCCCTTGACGGCAGTTTTGTTAAAAATATCTATACAGGCAAAGCGGAAGTGGGAGAACACAACCTGCACTGGGACCTCACCGATGACAGCGGAAAACCGGTAAATAGCGGAGTATATGTGGTAAGGGTTTCATACGGTAAAGGACGGGCGCTGACGCAAAAGGTTGTGGTGATAAAGTAAGGGAGGTAGACAATGAAAGCAAGGATTGGATTGTATTTCGTTTTTCTTCTATTTTTTTCCGTCGTCCCTGCAGAGTATCCTTCAGGATATTTCTATGCCATCTTTCGGGAGGACACATTTTGCATAAGACCCGTGATAACCGATTCGGTCACCGAGGCGGAGTGGTTTAATTACACTTCTTCAAGCATTCATACCGGGCTTGAAACAGCCTATGAAACTCACTTTTTCTTCTTCTACAATCCAATGACGGGGAATATAGGGTTTGTTATTCAACACAACATTGACGAAACAGGCACCGACGACGCCACCTGCATTCTCTACCTTGACGGTATTCCCTCCGCCTGTTCCCTTGCCATAAGCGACGACCCTGGCGAGTTCAACCTATCGGCATATCCACAGGGAAACTGGCACTGGTGGGACAACACAGATGGCGGCGCATTCTACATCCCAAGAGACGAGTGGCAGTTTACCATAAGGGTTATCTTCGGAGGACCGGACCCAATCCGCACTATGTGGTTCCTCTCCGGCGATGACGGAAGCGACAGAATCTACCTTGACACGGTTATCACCGGGCAGGAGGACACCATCATCGTCGGGCACGGATTTTTGGAACTTTTAACCTTT
>QMSR01000115.1 GCA_003649695.1 Thermoplasmata archaeon | reverse complement strand
GTATTGCAGCTTTGGTAAGTGGTCTGTATACAGCCATAGTATCTTGCACGAAGACTCCGTCAGCAGTAGCAAATGTTGTATAGTCCTCTACAGTTAGATCTGCAGCACATGTTTCAGTAGGATCATAGTCGATATTAATCTCAGTACAAGGAATGTATCGTATACCATCACTTGTTTTCTGGACAAGACTAAATCTTTCTGGGCAAGCTAATATGTCTAACGGAGATACTTTGAGTAGCTTGTTTTGCTCATTGTCATATGCAATAAGACTATGGTCTTCAGAAACCCAGAAAGGCTTAAACCTGTTCTTGGTATCAGTAACCTTGTACATGTCTAAGTCTCTATGAATAGTGTAGCCTAACACACGCTTGGGTTCAATCTTACCAGTCTCTAGATCGATAGCATCTACGTATATCTCTACAAGTGGGTTTACTTTATAGTAGTCTACATTACCCTTACTATGTGTGTAAATGAAGAGTTTGCTTTCCATGGTGTTACTCCCTATCTGTTGTTATATTCTATGCCATCTAAGATACTGATTAGTTTTAGTCTTTCAAGTGTTGCTTCATCTAAGTCTCTCAGATAAGTAGAAAACTTTCCAAAGACTACGTTACCCCATACGTGTATGTAGTCTTTACAGTACTTGATAAGAGCCCAGTAGTGTTTGTCATTAAACTTGAGTGGGTTCCACCATTCGTGAAACTTATTGGGTAGGTATTTGCATAAGTCTTTAGAATGTCTATACCAAGGAAACGTATCTGAACACCACCAAATGTCGAAGTAGTCTGCAAACTCTGTTAACAAAACAATAGTGCCTTCATCCCACTTGAATTCTTCTGGAGAGAACCTTGTATAGTCTGTGCTCATATACAAGTCACGACGTATAAGTTCCTTAACAAACTTCTCTACTCGTGCACCCTTCTTGTCTAAGACTTCGTTAGTTAGCTTCTTAAGAGTTTCATTATCCAACAAGCTAACTAGTCTGATAAAGTCTTCGCAGTAGTTGTCTACTATGATCTTTTCGTCTAGAGGTACGTCATTCTCCAGCAAAGTAAGTAATGTCCTCAGATCAACAACATCAGGTAACATATCTGGAAGAGACTCGGGATGATTCTGTGCTACCCATTCTAGAATGTCTTCATCGTATATGCACTCAGGTAAGAACTGTTTCCACTTGTCAAAGTGTTCTGGACAGTAGTTCATAAGAGCTATAACATCAGTCTCATTCAGGTTCCAGTGCCGTTTATCGAGCTTGCTAGGAATCCACCATTTGTCAAAGTGTTCGTAACAGTGTTTAGCTAAAAGAGACACAAAGAGAAGTCCACCGCGTACGTAATACCAATCAGGATTCCACCATTCGTCGAACTTATCGGAGAAGTGTAGTATCAACTGTTGTAACAACTGCGGTGACGGTTTCAGATGTGGATTGTTGTCCATCCAGATTTCTTTGTAGTCCCAGCATATTAGTAAGTACTCACTTTGAGAGTAGTTGAATTCTTCGGCATTCCACCACTTAGGAAAATGCTCATAACAGTGTATACATAAGTCTTTGCTGTATTCGAAGACTGATATTTGCTCCGGATCCCACCATAAGTCAAAGTACTTAGCATACTTTGATATGAGTGTAGCAATGTTTTGCTCAGTATACACGAATGAGTCTTTCTTAAACCAAACAGGAAAGAGGTCTACATTAAGTGGTAAGCGTATTAAGTCATTTTGGTGCTGAGACCAATCAATGTCAATATTACATAAAGATCGACTAGCTAAAACTACCTGTGTAAAGAATCTGCTGTTAGTGTTCATGTTCATCCCTCAAGATAGACATTAACTTTAACCGTTCAAGAGTTCTAACATCTAACGAAAGTAGCAAACGAAAGTACTCACCGTCTAGTAGAACAGGTAACCACACTTCAACGTAGTCAAAACAATACTCAAGTAATGCCCACATATGATCTCTGTTAAATAACCGTTCATCCCACCACAGTAAGAATTTATCTGGGAGATACTTACATAAGTCTTTTGAATGTTTCTGCCACGGAAAAATACTTGGATTCCACCATATATCGAAGAAGTCACCAAAGTCTCTTAATAAGACTACTGTATGTTTATCCCAGTCAAATGTGTTGTAGAAGTCACTTACAGAAACAGTTTTACTAGATAGCAATCCTGAGTGAGTTAGTCTTTCTAAGAAAAGCTTAATTCGATCTAGTCTCTCTTGGATAAGTCTTTCTAGTTCTGTGAACTTGCTTACACTAAGACTTGACAAAAACTGTTTCTTAACAGCACTTGTTATAGTATACGACTTGAATGTTATACCAGACTTAGTTGCTTTTATTAACAACTCCGCTGGTATCTTCACATTTAGATTCTTGCAGAAATCTGGGTAGTTGTCTATGAACCATTCGATAAACCCTTCTCTCACAATAGTTTCTGGAACAGCAAACTTCCATTTGTCAAAGTGCTCTGGACAATGATTGATAAGTGCTTCTAATTCGAAGTCATAGAGCTTACGTTTGAATCGTTCTGGAATCCACCACTTATCAAAGTGACGAGTACAGTACTGTGCAAATAAGTCTAGATACTCCAACCCACCACGTTGGTAGAACAAGTCTGGATTCCACCATGAGTTGAAATGTCTGTTAAAGAACGTTATCAGCTGACGATAGAAGTCTTCTGTTGGTTGAAAGTGTGGGTTGTTATCCCACCAAATCTTCTTGTATTCCCAACAGTATAACAATGCATCACAAGCTTGTTCATAAGGAAACTCTTCCGCGTTCCACCATTTCTTGAAGTGCTTACTACAATATTGACAAAGAATTCCACCATATTCAGAAACAGGTACTTTTTCAGGATCCCACCAAATGTCAAAATAGTCTGTGTAGAACATAGCTAGATGCTGTACAACTTTGTATGTATATACACAAGAAGACTTGTTAAACCACTCTGGGAATGTGTCTACTCCCAGACTTCCACGAATGATTAGTTCTTCTTGTGTCCAACTATCTGCTAAGTCCTCTAGTTCATACGTTGTTAGCAACATGTCTAGTTTAGACTTCAATGTTTTCCGGTTAACAGTCATGATTGCCCCATTTGTGTGACACGATTTCTTATGCAACGTTGCATTAATGACACCACTAAGCAATTGTTTGACATCTTCATGTTGCAACCAAGGAAACGGACTGATTGATTTAATCGTCTGAAAACGTGTCATGCACTATGTCCCCATAATGTCGTCTATAGTCAAGTCTTGCAAATCCATTATGTGGCTTGACAGTTCTGTTTCTACAATGTCTTCTACATCTACTACTTGTATGTCGATATCTGTGTTACCACTTACGAATGTTGTGCTAGTAACTATAAACTGTGTATTAGCCATCCATATTCCGTTTTGTGTTACTAACGTAAAAGCTTCAGCTGTTTCTTGCACTGGTTTTATGATAATATCAGTAACAGGTACCAGTCTAGTTATCTGATCATCTAAACGTATGACAACTGATAAGTTTTCGTCTTGCAGTTGAGCTAGCTCACTTATCTTCACTAGTCTGTATTGTCTAGAACTTAGGTCGTATATGCAAATCTGTCCTTCAGCACTGACTGTAAAGGGACTGAAACTATCATGTGACTTGTCACGGAGTTCAACTAACGGTAAATGCTCTGCTTTCTGGATCTCTAAGACTTCTACGTAATAAGTATCACCTGAGGGTAAGTGGAAGCTAGGTGTTCTTACGATAACGTCTGACTTAGGCACATAAATG
>QMSR01000114.1 GCA_003649695.1 Thermoplasmata archaeon | reverse complement strand
TACCCCGCCCAACGAAAAGGGCAACGAAGGGGCTGGCTTCAATGGCACGAACCACGTTCTCCAGGTCTTTCGGGATGGAAAAGGATTCTTCCTCAATAATCTCCGTCAAGGCCTGAAGCCGTTCCAATTCGTTGTCGACATCGATGGAGATACGCTGGGCGAACCCACCCATGTCGTTTTCGTAGGGATCCGCATAGAAGACCTTTCGGTCTATGTGACGGTCTGGGGCATTGATCCCGGCGACAAAGACGGCATATCGGGATGATAACCTTGGGCAGCTATGGAGGGGATTGGCACCCCAGAATATGATGGTTGTCGCCAACTGCCGGACTTCCTCAAGGGTTGCCAGTCGGTAAGGCTGTGATTTTATAGCCTTGAAAAAGGGATCCAGTAGCATCCCTTCGGAAGGAAAAACCAGGGATTCAAACCGCTTGATGAGATTGAACGCCTTGATTTGTGCGTCGAACGTTGTTTGACACAACCCGAAAAATACGACGCGTTTTGCACTCTTGATAAGGGACGAGGCATCTTCGTATGCTTCGTCAAATGAAATAGGAAGAACATCTTTCGAAGGCTCTTTACGGGAAGGGAAAACGAGCTTGGCGTGTTTGGGCTCCCGAAGGAAGCGGTGACCCAAGTGAAACTTTGACAATCCCCAGGAACAGGAATTGAAGATTTGAACGATACGGTCTTCCCTCAATGTGAGATCGATATCCTCACAAAGACACCCGCATCCTGGGCACACTGCGGAGTCAAAGGGCTCGCCTTCGGCTTCGTGAAAACGGTCTTCCTCTTTGATAATCGCGTCTTCAGGCAATGTTAATTCCTTTCCAGTGTTACCGGTGTATGCGGTCTGTTAAGAACTTCAATTTTGTCCTTTCTGAGCGTTTCTTCCCTAACCAATCATATGTATCTTGTCAAGGAAAAAGAAATTTCTATCCCGATAAGGAGGGGAGGAGGGATCGAGGCAGGTAACGATGCTGCGAAACCGGGATCCGTTTCGTTGTAATAGGCAGGTGATTTATGTCTGTAATAGCTTAGAACTTATCTATTTATCAAACCGCGCAAGGAAAAAATTTGACTTAAGTCAAAGAAAATGGTGTTTGATTTTTGTAAAAAAGTCTTGACATTAAGGGGTAAAAGTTTATTATATAGGTTGAAAGGTAATTAATTTGGACGTTTGTTTCGGGAAACCTAACAAAGCAACATAAAAAACTTGGAGAAGAAAGGAGGAGTATATGGTGCGAAAAGGGATTTATTTTATAGTAATGGCGGGTTTTTTATTCGCTGTGCTGGGTGTAGGGGTTACTCCGGCATTTGCGAAACCCTCCAAATGTGAAACGTGTCACGCCAAACTTAATCCCGGCTTAGTCAAAGATTTTAACCGTGGGAAGATGGCGGAAGAACTCACATGCGCGGACTGCCATGGCACGGCTCACACGAGCGCTGCCGACGCGAACAAAGCTGTCTTGCCTACCATCAGTACATGCAAGAAGTGCCACAGCAAGCAGGTCAAACAGTATATGAGTGGAAAACACTCCCTTGGCTTGCTGCCGGTCATGGCGTTTCCTGGATTCACCCATAAACAGCCCAAGGCCTTCATCGCGGGGCAGAAAGGGTGTAATGGGTGCCATAATCTGGGCATTACCGATCAAAAGGTCCGGGATAACGAGCTGCGGAAATACTACAAATACGGCATGGATTGCCAGAACTGCCATACGCGTCACGCCTTTTCCAAGAAGGAGGCCTTGCAGCCCGAGGCGTGTAACAGTTGCCATACCGGCTTTGACCATGCCCAGTGGGAGATGTGGTCTCACTCCAAGCATGGCGCGGCTTACAAAACCGACCGTAAGGCCCATCGCGGCCCTACGTGCCAGGACTGCCACATGCCGAATGGCGACCATCGCGTTATGACAGCATGGGGATTCTTGGCGTTGAGATTGCCCGAAGCCGACAAGGAATGGATGGGGTATCGGGTAACGATCCTCCAAGCCCTTGGTGTTCTCGATGCGAAGGGTAAGCCAACTAAGCGTTTGGATGTGGTCAAGGCGGCTAACCTGGCTCGGTTGACCAAAGAGGGATGGGAGAAAGAAAGAAACCGCATGCTGAAGGTTTGCGAGAAATGCCATTCCGCTACCTTTGCCAAAGAGAACCTGAAGAATGCGGACCTTATGATCAAGGCGTCCGACAAGATTTTCGCTGAGGCCATCAACCTCGTGGCGGGGCTTTACAAGGATGGGATCATTAGGAAGAAAACCAACCAGGCTACATTCCCGTATCCTGACCTTCTCACCTTCTATGAGGTGAATACCCCAATCGAAGAGAAGCTGTACGAGATGTTCATGGACTACAGGATGAAGACTTACCAGGCCGCGTTCCACGTCATGCCGGATTACACGACCTGGTATGGCTATGCCAAGTTGAAAGAAACCTTGGTCGAGATGAAAGAGATGGCCAAACAGATGCGTTTGAATGCAAAATTGAGCAAAAAATAGCTTAGCAAATCCGAAAACTTTGGGGGCAGGGCACATACCCTGCCCCCTTATTTTTTTGTGACACCACCCTAACCTATTGATAATATAAACATAAACGTTTTTGATGATTAGCCCAAGATTTTTCTGTCTTTGCCGCTATTTTTCAACTTAGAGAGAAATAACTAAAGATTACAGGGTATTTTAAATTTTTTCTAAAAAGCACTTGACAAGTTGATTGTAACGTGCTTTATTTATAAAAGAACTTACTCCAACTCTATTTTGGAGGGCAAAATGAGAAGGGAGAGAAGACGGTCGGAAAGGATTCCTGTTGAGCATCTGGTGGCATTTTCTTGCTATCGCCGTGGTGACAGTGTTCCGTATGATCATTCCATGGGAAAGGCGGTCAATGTGGGTGAGGGCGGAATGATGCTACAGATTTACAAGCCCGTGGAGCAGGGAACTGTCCTGGATCTTGAGATTGGCATCGGCAATGAAATTGTGGATGCCAAGGTGGAAGTCCTGGCGACTCGGAAGATTTCCTTCAACGGGGATGGCTATACCGCATCGACACGATTTGTCTACATCGATCATCGAAATTATCTGAAGATGATGCGGCTTGAGAGGCTATCCTTCACAAGGAAGGCGGGAAACCTGTAGTTAAAACATCTTGCCCGGGTTTAGGATTCCCTTGGGGTCGAGGAGGTTTTTGATCCTTCGCATGACCTCTAAGCTTTTGCCATGCTCGAGTTCCATGAATTGCATCTTCCCGATCCCAACCCCGTGTTCACCTGTGGCGGTTCCTCCCAGGGAAATGGCGTATTCAACGAGTTTGTGATTGATTTCCTCCAGCACGGACCACGATTTTTTGTCTTCGGGATTGCCCATCATGGGCATATGGATGTTTCCGCTTCCCGCGTGTCCAAAAACGTAACCGATAATGTCTTTTTCCAGTGTAATCTCTTCCGCGTAAGCCACAAGATTTGGTAGCTTTGAGATAGGGACAGCCGTGTCGATGGCCATAGGCTCTAATCCCGGGTGTTCCCGTAAGATGAAATCGTGGAGGTCGTATCGCGCTTGCCAAAGTTTGGCCCGTGCCTGACGGCCGATACCAGCCTGAAAGTTGGTTGCACCGTTGTCTTCGCAAAGCCCCTTGACCAGTTCAAGGTCGATGGCGAGCCCCTCCTTATTGGTTCCGTGGAATTCGATGAAAACAAGCGGTGTCTCTGGAAAGTTGAATTCTTCCGTGTACTTGTTGACCAGCCGGACACAGTTAGTTCCAAGGAGCTCAAGGGCCGCGGGCG
>QMSR01000113.1 GCA_003649695.1 Thermoplasmata archaeon | reverse complement strand
ATGTCAATTATCCGCTAACTCACTGAGAACAACGGGTACGTCTTCAGTTGCTTCGTAATTCAAGTATTTTTCAAAGCTTTCTATTGCGGATTTAATCTTCATAGATCTGTTATTATTTCCTATTTCTTTAAAATAGGTTTCAGCATTTTTCATACTTTCTTTAGCCTTGTTATGGTACTCCATACTTACTAACTCGTCCTGTGGATCAAAGCATCCGGTATCAACCTGTCGATACCGAAGTAAATATAACAATAACTGTACAAGCTGAAAGTATAGAGTCTGGAAATTCTCGGTTGCTTCCTGATCTATTAAACGTTCTAATGCCTTTTGTGCAAAGAGTCTGGCCATTTTTCTAGTAAGTCCTCTATAGCTCTCATTTCGGTACATTAACAGTCGACATACTCCTCTGGCAAACTGGATTTGGAATGATCCGTCCAAAGCTCTTTTATAAATAAAATCAAATAACGTCTTAATCTCTTGTTCATTATTAAAGCAACGACTGGCAGCGTCAACTGTCCATATCATTTTATTTCCTTGTATATTACTGGTAAGATCCTCTTTAATTCTTCTGACGATATTTTTTGGTGTGGAAAGATATAACCATGAAGAACGGGTCATTAATTTGTAATAAAGACGATCATTCTTTAAACTTATCACTTTAACAGTATCTGCATTAAATTTTGATGCAATACGTTCTATAAGGGCATTTCCTTTTGCTGTGCAAGCCCTCCCATTTTGGTCTATGCTGCACACATACAGATCTTTCCCCCATAGTGATGCTAAAGTATTACTATATTTTAGAACATAATCACGAATTTGATCAACAATGTAAAGATAGTTTAACTGTGTCGGACTGCTCTGTTCAAACCGTTCTATAAGTGCGGTACAATTATTTAACTGCCCATCATCTGGATCAGTGACTAGCTCCTGAATTCCAGGCCACCCTCGCTGAATTTGGGGAAGTTCAGTTGTATGTTTCATGGCGGAATAGTTTAGTCTTACATGTTGTCCCATAAGGAAAGTATTATCTTTCGGTATCAGTTCAACCCGTGCCAACCCACTAGCCGGTTTCATTCTTACATCTATATCCAGCAAAACATCTTCATTTGGTGCTGAGGGAAAAGTGAATACAGTTTTACGAATTAAACTTGAATTTATTGAGATATCTTCCTCTTCATCATCCTTAACTCCATATAAAGCTTTCGCAAATTCAAGACCATATTTTGTTAATGATGATTGCCCATGTAAGTGGTCTTGCACATTTTTGAAAGACTTTAATTGACGAATAACAGCTCGCATCAACCGTGTTTTACAAGGTGGAAGGTCTTCCTCTGGAACCAATTGCTCTGCAGTGTGAGTAGTCCCTTTAGGAGCATCCGCGAGCGATCCTTTAAATAAATATCCCTTTAATTCTTGCTGATGGCGATTAAGCTGGAATTTGCCTTTAATAGTATCTCTGAATTCTTTTCCACCTAACACTTCTTGAGCATCCAAAAGTGGCCACCACAAATATTGGTTATGATTTTGAGCCAGGATGGAAACTTGCGGCATTGTATCCATATAGGCAGGTTCATCTTTCAACATCCGTTGTCCGAACACCGCTGCCCCTTTAGCCACAGCGTCTACACTTTCCGGACAAAGCCACAAATGACCTATTTCCGGTATTGACGGATCATCATCAATCTCGATGCCTCTGGTTGCTAAAATATTTTGTTCTGAAGTAATCCAGGAAGGTATGTTAAGTGGGGCTAACGGCCCACATAAAATAATGCCTTTGAGGTTGCCGTCAGGGTATGTCTGCAATAGTTGTTTAAACATGACCTTAAATTTTTCGTCCATGGTCGTTATGGAATCGTTCCAGAGATTTTGCAGCTGACATGATGCATTTAAAATTTTTCTTAAGGTAGTTGAGTAACTGGTAGGTACCAGAGTTGCTTCTAGTCGCATTCTTTCCAATGGGTTCCACAACTGCCACGAATCTCCAATACTCCAAGGTTGTGGCAGTTTTTCCAAAGACCAAGCCCTTCCTGAAACAGCTTCCCAAACTTCGGGGAAGCTAGTAAATGCTTGCCAAAATGCCCCGGAATCCAAATCAGGATAAAACCGTTCAATTAATTGCCCAACCCAGTCAATCCCGGTTAAAAGTGGAATGGATTGCTGCTTAGGCCTATCCCTGAGGGGGAGAATGAAATTGCGGGCTTCGGTTTTGCGAAAGCGAAGCCGTAACGTTGTAAAGTCAATCGAATCCGGGCCAAATGAGATGACATGGATATGGTCGTTTTCATGGCCGTTGCGATTTGGGAAATCTCCTTCGGTCTTATCAAGCCAGGCCAAAGCTGCGGCGACTGGCCTCCAAATTAATAGGGGTTCAGAAAAACCTTCAGCGCGCATTTCTCGAAGCAACTCTTCTTGCCCCATTTCATCAAGGTGGTTCGGAATTGCCAGTACGGGAAGGTCATCCTCACGCAGATGGTTATTATTGCTGTTTTCTTCAGTAATATTTCCCAGGCTCCAGCGCATCAGGTCCAACGTGTGCTTTGCCAATATACGGGACAGTGGTATTGAAACCCCTCGTTCAGTATGCCAAAGACCCTGTCGATCACCGGATTCAACCAGAGCCCGCCAGGCAACCGAGATAGGCACCCGGCGCAATGGTTTATCATTCTCTATTCGGGCCTCCGGAGGCCAGGAAAGTCCGACGTGAATCCGTTCCTTTTCAGCTTCATCTCCAGTTCTAATCGGACCCAGTGGCTCACTGGGAAGAACAGCATCCGCCAGGTAGAAATCACGTATTTTGATTTTGCCTTTTTCATTGACGATGCTGTCAGCGATGCCAAACGCGGAGATCCCAAATATTCTTCTCATCTTTCTATTGCCTGCTCCAGCATGATTTCAACAAGTGTCGATAGGTCTGAAAGTGCATTATCCCAGTGTCGCTGTTCAGTTGGGAACTGGATAACTGTGACATCATCTTTCGGGAAATCATTTACAATGGTACATCCCAGATCACTGCAAAAAACCATTCCCATCATGTGTGGAAGACCTTCACCTTGGTCACCAAGAACCGCTAAATGTTGGTGGAGGGATTTTTCAGCAGAGCAACAGATGTCTTCCCAGGAAGGAAGGTGTTCTGCACCAGCGGTATTTACCGCCCAAACCGTTAGTACCGTTATTGTTTTGGTTTTATCTAGCGGTTGTAAAATCAAATAAAGATGCCCTCCAAGGCGGCCAAGGTTTTTGGTTAAGAAATGCTCATGTGCCATCTGGGAATGAACAATTTCCAGAATCCAGCCATCTTTTGGCTGTCTGCCTATTTTACCGATTTTAAACGGACCTGGTTCCGTTCCAGGCACAAGCCTGGACCCCAAATGCTGTTCCCTGAAGATGTGAAGTATTGAATCAAAAATTGGTTCTACACTGATTATTTGTCCCCCTTCGGTTTCCAGTGTGCAGATAGAGGCGTTAATGAGCATTCTGGTAATGTCTGCCCAGGTTCGTGTCTGCCAGTCCCAGGATCGATCAACCTCATCTTCCTGATGCAATAGACGAAGATAATTATGCCAGACTTCACGATAGCGAGCATCATTTTGGAGGACGTAGTTAGGTCTAATCCCGGGCGGTGGAATGGGCACTGTCTCGAAAAGAGGTGCCTGCTGCAGCCCGCGGCAAAGCCCCTGGAAATATTTTACATTTCTGGCGCGACCAGAATTGAGAAAGTTTTGGTCATCTCCAACTTCCAAGGCCAGGTAGCGGGATGTTTCCTGGCGGCATTTGACAATAAAATCTTTTAGAACCCGGT
>QMSR01000112.1 GCA_003649695.1 Thermoplasmata archaeon | reverse complement strand
TTAGAACTACCCGTGGGGATCTCGAAGACCGTAGCCCTCGTGGCCCACGAGAAGGCGGGCCAGAGGAAAAAAGCGATCAGCAACACACCTTTTTTCATCTCTTACCTCCTTCTTATGGGTCTTGTCTGTTTAGAATAGTTTATTCATTAACCCACATTGTCAGGAATCGTCGAAAAGTTCAGAGAAACCAGAAGTATGCAACACGAAAGACGACAGCCTCAGGGTGATCGAGGCCTCTGGATCCCCTACATCCCCCCCCTGAGAATCGCCGAGAGGGTCCTGGCCATGATTTTCAGGTCAAGCCACAGCGACCAGTGGTCTATGTAATAGAGGTCGAGTTCCAACCTCTGCCTGAAGTCCTTTATCGCGTCCCTGCCGCTTACCTGCCACAGACCCGTAATCCCCTGAGGCATGCTGAGCTTGCGCAGGTCGCTCAGGCTGTAGCGCTCTACCTCATCAGGGGTAGGGGGTCTCGGCCCCACGATGCTCATCTCGCCCTTGAGGACGTTTATGAACTGGGGGATTTCATCTATACTCCATCGCCTGAGGAACCTTCCAACCCTCGTTATGCGGGGGTCTCGGGAGGACTTCCTGATGGGCCCCTTCAGCTCGTTGACCTCCTCGAGGAGGGAGATCATCTTGTCTGCGTCCTTCACCATGGTGCGGAACTTGTAGCAATAGAAGCGCCTCCTGTTGTGCCCGACCCTCAGGCCCCTGTAGAGGACCGGGCCTTCAGAGTCCATCTTTATGGCCAGCCCAACGACAGCGTAGATCAATGGGAAGACCGCCATGATGACGGCCGAGACCATCAGGTCTATGAGCCTCTTCAGGAAGAGCTGTCCCCGGGCTTCGGGCACCCTCTTGTAGGCCAAGAGGGGGATGCTCCCCAACCGCTCGGCGCTTATCCTATAGCTGTCATCGACCTTCCTCGGGATTACATGGAGGGAACATCCCAGCATTGCACATACCTTGGCGACCCTTTCGAGCTGCCGGCGGTCGTCCTCGAGGGTGAAGAAGACCTCATCTATGGCCCGTTCCTTTACGATCTCCTCGAAGTCATCGACCCTACCAAGGACAGGGAAAGGAAGATCACCATCGATCCGCTCCTGCCCCCCGAGGATGACGCCTTCGATCCTCAGACCCCAAAAGGAGTGGGCCTCTATCTCTGAGGCGATCTCCTTCGCCGCCTCGCCCCACCCGACTAAGACAATGGTCCTGAAGTTGTAGCCCCGCGATCTGATCCTTCGCAAGACCGTCATGATGAAAAGCCTACTGCCTACGATACAGGCTCCGTAAAGTCCCATCCAAAAGGAGAAAAGGGCGCGGCTATAAAGCCAATGCTGGGCCAGGAAGATGAGGCTGCCGCCGAGAAGAGTCAACAGAAGGGTCGCCACAAGCCCCCTGGCGACGACCTTCCAGATCTCCTCCCTTCTGAAGGGCTTGTAATTGTGCATCAAGTAGAGGACCACAGGAGAAAAGACTGCCATATAGGGAATCAGCCAGCTGTAGGCCCTCAAGGGCTCCATCGGCTTATCGAAGAAGCTGGCGAGAAGATCGGCCCGTAGCCAGTACGCAAGGAGGAATGTCAGGGGCAGGAGGGCAAAATCGACCAGAAAGAGGCTATACCGCAGATGGGCGGAGTAATCCTTCAGCACGGTGCTTTAGCCATCCTCAATCGCTCACCACCTTCATGACGGTTTGATTTTATCGTCCCCAGAGGATCTTTTCCAGATTTGACGAGGTGGAGTTTTGGGGCGGGACCTGGTATCCTCCCGATGTAAGCCTGAAAATTGGACGAGGAGCTAAGGTGAGGAGGCTTAAGAGGAGCCTTCAAGTTGTAGGTCCTGACCTTGGGAAGCGGGCGTTGATCCTTTACGCCTTCACCCTGCCCCTCGGCAAGACCCTCAGTGCCGTGATCGCCCTCGTTGCGGCCGCGGCCCTGTTAAGAGAGGACTTAAAGTCAGTCCTTCGGAGGGCCTTCAACGATGAGATCTTCAGGGTCCTCGCCTTGCTCCTGTTCCTGTACATCCTCGGTTTGCTCTGGAGTCACGACCTCATCAGCGGCCTCAAGATGTGCAAGAAGGCAGCCCTGCTGTCGGGCGTCTACTTGCTGTGTTTTCTCCATCTGAGGGATTCCTCTTCGAGGGAGCGGGTCCTGTTGGCCTTCGTGGGTGGGGTAACGGTCCTCGACCTCATCGCCCTGATGAAGTTTCTCGGGGTCTTTGGGGAAGGGGCCTTTCAGCTCCCCTGCAAGGCCTTGATGAACCACATCTGGTTTGGCAACCTCTCGGCCCTTTCCTTCTATCTGGCGCTTTTGCTTGCCATGAGGCGCCCCCTCCTTAGGGCTTTACTCTGGGGAGGGGGCCTAATAGCGCTTGTGGCGGTATTGCTCTCGACCTCTCGAGGGGTCTGGCTCGCCTTGCTCATCGTGCTGATCCTTTGGTCCCTCTTGTTCAGGGGACGTCAAAGGACCCTGGCCATTGTGGTGCTCTCGTGCCTCGCCATGGGTGGCCTCTTGGGCCATAGTCTAATAGGAAAGAGGGTAGAGCAAGCCCGCAATGAGGTCAGGGCCTTTATGCGGGGGGAAAGGCTTGCCTCGTCGGTGGGGGATAGGTTGGCCATGTGGTATACATCGTGGCAGATCTTTCTGGATCACCCCTTTATAGGTGCGGGCACCGGGGACTACGAAGAGGAGGTCTTTCGCAAGACGGAGGAGCTGGGCTCCTTCAGATACATCCGCCACTACAATCAGCCCCACAACATATACCTGCATGCTTTGGTGATGCACGGCCTGGTGGGGCTCGGGGTGCTTCTGGGGGTATTCGCCCTGTTGCTCAAGAGGGCTTGGGTGGGGTTCAGATCGCCTGAGACATGGTCCTTCGGGGCCATGGGTATCTCGGCCATCGTCCACACGATGGTGGCCGGGTTCACTGAAGGGGTCCTCAGGATCCATGTACTTGTGTCGGCCTTAGGACTGATCCTCGGGTGCTGTCTGGTGTATAATGAAACTAAACGTAAGGATGTTTAGGGACTTGGTGAAAGGGCTGCTGAAAAGGACTGAAGAGCCGCAGGAGAACGGTTCTTCTCATTCCCCTGGACCCTTTCCGTGGGAGGAGGTGGAAGGTCGCGAGCTGGTGGAGCGCCTCTCCAGGGAGCTCCGTTTGCCCATCGTTCCCAAGAGCGAGTTCCCCAAGGAGCCGCTGTTGCTCGAGGGTACCTCGGGTGCCTTCCTATCCAGGCACGCGATCCTTCCCCTAAGTCGTTCGGACCAGCAGGTCACCGTGTTGATGGCCAATCCCCTGGACCTCTCCCTGATCGATACGCTGAAACGCCTCTGGGCGGTGGAGAGGATCGAGGTCAAGTTGGCTTATCCCGATGAGATCCGTGAGGCAGTGGAGAGGCTCTACGAGAGCACCGCTGAGCAGATCCAGGATGCCATCAAGGAAGCCGATGAGGAGACGGAGGTGGAGGAGGAGCAGTTGCGATACCTCGCCATGGAGGCCCCCATCGTCAGACTGGTCAACACCATGATCGTACGGGCGGTGGAGATGAGGGCCTCGGATATCCACTTCGAGCCCTTTGAAAGGGGGTTCAGGGTGCGATACAGGATCGATGGGATACTGCACGATGTGGAATCCCCACCGAAGAGGCTTCAGCCTGCTATCATCACGCGTCTGAAGCTTATGGCAAACCTCAATATCGCCGAGCATCGTTTACCCCAGGACGGCAGGATAAAGCTCCGTTTCGGTGGTAAGGAGGTGGATATCCGCGTTTCCACCACCCCCACCGTCTTTGGCGAGAGTGTGGTCCTCAG
>QMSR01000111.1 GCA_003649695.1 Thermoplasmata archaeon | reverse complement strand
GATATTTTTATCATCTTTTTTTCCTTATATTTCGACCTTTACACTAAATGTTTTTCTTTTACAGGATACAGTTCCAACATAATAGCCTATGGCATCCGGCTCGAATCCATTTTTTGCAATAGCTATCCCCTTTACTTTGAAAACACTCCAAACTAAACTTTGGTTTTCGTTCATTTTTTCCCAGATAAAATCTGAATCCTTTATTATCTCTATGTCAAACAACATAGGTAGGAACTCGTTAGGTTCGGGGTCTTCATCACTAAATCCTAAATAGTCACCATCCCGTAGGATCCCAAATCTTTTTATCCAATCTTTAAAACTCATATATAGCCTTTGTATAAAATATAATTAAATATTCTATATGATATGTACTTAGAGTGTGCTATTTCGGATGTGTTTCAATATCCTTACCGTTATAACCAGCATGATAATAGCAGGCCAGAAAATCATGAATAGAATCCTCCTTGTGCCTTCATTTGTTTTTTTAATTCTCTCATTATCTATGACTTGAAAGAAGATAGCTAATACAGCTCCTCCAAAATACACTCCCTGAAGGAATACCCAATCTATTGACATTCTGTCTCTCCTCCATGCTTAGTAAGAACTCTTTCAAGAAGTTCCCCCCTTTTTATCTTTGGCAACTCTGCTATTAGTTCGGCAAGAATATCCAATTCAGTCAAAGACTTGTCCTCTCTTCTATCTAGCCAAAGCAAGTGCCTTATTGAATAGTGTAAGATCTTTTTAGCATCTCTCCTTTCAGAAGTCCCCTTGTGTCTTTCTCCCAAAGAGGAGAATAAACTTTTTAGTATATTTGACATTGGTCCCGTTGACTTCAGATACTCGTTTAAATCATCTACATTCTCCACCCAATCAGGAATGTCATAAAAATTATTACTCCCTCCGTTTTGCCCTTGTTCTTGACTCATTTTCTTCCTTTTAATAATCTTTCAATTTCTTTCATCGGTACATGATGGCAGCCTATGTGAGCTATGCCTTCGTGCACACCACCAAATGTAAAGCCAGAGATATTATCTCCCTGCTTCAATTTTCCGTCTTTATGTTTCAAGAATGCAACCACGCATGACTTAAGACTTATAGAGGCACTCTCTGTGGTCTCAACCACTGCTCCCTTCACTCTGATGTAGACCTGGGACAAATAATGGCTATTTGGCATCTTTTTGGCTCCCTTGAGCCATTCTTTGAGATCATCGTCAGCTCTATCAGCTTTTTCTTTGTCTTGCTTACGAATATCTCTGATTCTTTTAGCTTCCTCTGCCTTCTCAGCTTTATCCATCTTGTCTTTGATTAGCTTCAACTCTTCAACTGAATGCTCACCGGAAGGATCTGGCAATTCAAGCAATCTCTTGTAATACTTATTGTTCCTCATTTTAAAGTATTGAGCATACATCTTTGCATTTGACACCATTGTATAGTATGTTCGTAGGTGAGAATTAATACTCCACTCTGATCTTGCTCGTGCATATTTCTCTGATACAGCAATGACTGTATCAAACATAACCTTAAGGTTTCTGTCATGATCTGATTTTCCATCTGGATTGGCATCGTCAACTCTCATGTGATCCATGTGTGATACTGCAGACTCAACGCAGTCCAAGTGTCTTGCTGTTGTAGGAGTCCATTTGTTTATATTAATCAGTACAAATGGTGTAGCTCCGGCTCTAATCGGTGGGTGCATAGTTGCAACCACTGCACTGTAGCTATAGAGCAGATTTCCACTTGTTGACATTCTGCTGCCTCCGGTACTTTTGTATCCGTAGTTGTATGCCCAGTAGTGTGCTAGTCCATCATAATCATACGATCCAACCGTCAGCTCCTTACCGACCCTATGGTTTATATTTTTTTTTCTCATTTCTCCACCTTTCCAGAGGACCCTAGTGATTCCTCTGCCATTTCAATTTTAAAATCTGTACTCCACGCGTCTCCACACAATCCGTATACTGCATCTACATCATAATTGCCGTCTTGACCATCAACTCTCCAGCTCACATGCTTAGACTTTGGATCTAGAGTAACCTCTGTATCGGAATTAAGTTCAAGTGGAGAACCTCCGCCATTCCAGTGGTCAAACATACCATACCTAACATTTGTGCCCAGAACTAGGGCATCAGCATCTTTTAGCTTCAGTACATCGTTTAGCGACATCTTAAGTAGGAATACTATTTCAGTAAAACCTTGACCACTATTATCTATCTCTGCCTCAAAAGACTCATAGAACTTATGTTCAGACCTACTGTCTGAGTTGTACCAATCAATATATCCCTCAAGAGTGTACCCAAACAATGCAAGCACCGCCCCATACTCTTCTGGCATGCTTACAATCTTATTGTTTTTATAGTCAGTATACTGCCAGCCATATACATATTCCCAGTCTTTTATGTATGCAACATTGAGCCGAACCTCGGTACAATCTAAAGCTCCGTCATAATCATAGGACACATAGATATGCTCACGAAGCATATCCATAAGCTCATCCTTGTATTCATCTTGTTCACTTTCTGTAAGCTTTAGGAAATCGACTATGAAATCCTTATGAGTATCATAATAGCTATCGTCACTATCTATATTCCAGTCACTTACCTCATCCCACAGTGCTTCACGACCATGCTCAACAATCTTTTGAGATAGTTCACTGCTGAGATATAAGTCATCAGGATCAACATATCCTGCTATATCCTCACCATGCTCTTCCACTGCTGCTCTTACTGCAATTATTAGTTCATCTAAAGATAACCCCCCTTTCACAACTCTAGTGAGTTCTTCTATTGTAAATTCTCTATATTCATCAAATTCAGACTTGTTGTTGTACCAGGCAATGAAAGTGCCATCCAGGTAGTCACATGTCTTCAGTTCAATATCATCTTCCGTGCGATTATCTTTAGCATAGAACACTTCAGGAATCATGCCTTCATCAACTATTAATGCAAGTATTAGTCCTAGTCCCTCACCATCTTCTTCAATCAACTCACACTCTTTTTTTTTGCCAAGATGTGGTTCATCTGGACCTACCACCCATTCATCGCTACAATTCATATACATTTTTTCCCTTTTATTTTGTGGGTAGGTCTCCTACCATTCGCCGCTTGGATGAATAACTTCATAGATATAATCCTCGCACACCACAATCTCAAGACCATCTAAGGCATACTGCCCTGTGACTGAATACCCCTTGTCTACAACGAATACCTTACCTGTAATATTGCCTAATGCTTGGATTTCCTTACTATCTAGGCCAAAAGCCTCAAGTTGAGCTGTATTTTTAATACGAACATAATCTCCTTTCGCGTATGCCAGTCCATACTTTTCAATTCTGTTCTTTACCACACTACTTTTGAATCCCGACTGTTCAGAATTACCAACAATCAGATCAAAAAACTCTTTATCAAATTCATCATAATCCGCTTCTCTATTATATTGGATAACCGTTCCATAGTTTTTTTTAATATCAGCCTTAGTCATATGTGTCGAGTCCCATACTCCATGCTGCAGAATGCTTACCGGATATACAATCTGGGGACTACAAGCATTTGTGGGTTCATCAAGCTCAACAACATACAGTACATCAAAGTCCCTCCAAAATTTTAAATATTTCATCGGCAATCCCCCTTGTTATCACCAAAGGTTTCTTTTATATTTTCATACAATACGGCTATTTTGCTCTTGATGTCATCATCTGTACTATCCCCAAACTCTTCTATTGGCCAAAAACCACAACCACGAAGATCCTTGGCTTTAAATAGTTCTTCCCAAGTACCATAGTCGCAGCTTGTGCCTGCAAGATAAAACCCCATAGCAAACCCCTTGCCTTTTTCTTCTATATCACTTTGT
>QMSR01000110.1 GCA_003649695.1 Thermoplasmata archaeon | reverse complement strand
CACGTCATGGAGCTGGGACCGGACACTGTCATCATGCCCTCGCTGAGGCTTAACCCGTTCTTTGCCCATAGCCTCAGCAGGAGATTCCCCAGCTGCTCTGACCTAATCGAGCCGATTATCTGGGGAAGTCCCATAGTTCAAGAGAGGGTGATACCGCAAGCCCTCCGCCGCCTGGGAATGCCCCCGTACCCGGTTCTCCCAGGCAAAGCCCTGATCGTCGTGCCAAGGGGGAGCAGGACGGATTTCCGGGAGAGGTTCGAGGAAGGGTGGAAGCTCCTGGTCAAGGGGGCAAGAATGCTTGCCCGCAGGAGGGCGGCCTCCAGCCCACTATGGAGGTTCATAGATCTCGCTTTCGACTACATCGAGGAGCGGATGCCTGGCGTCCTCGAGAGGCCGCCCCTCAAGTTAAGGTACATAGAGGGGGAGAGGGTAGTCAGGAGTCCCAGGGACTATGCGGAGGCGGTGAGGGAGCTGTGGAATAGGGCTGTCAAGGAGAAGGCCATCCGCGTCGAGCCGGAGGCCGAGGTGGATCTGGAGGAGGCCACATCCTCAGCCTTTTCCGGAGAAAGCATAGGTTTCCCAGTTGCCAGCAGAAGGGGTTTCGACTACTGCACTTCCTGCGCCAAGATGCCGGCGGCCATTATCATGCCGGTGGAGGAAGACTATTCGGCGGTTCTGGCCACCGAGATCGGAGAGGTCCCGGATGGAATGATGTTTTTCTTCTCCCCCGGAGAGCGCCTCTGTCCGTGGTGCTTCCTGAAGAGGGTGATCTCCATTGAGCCGAGGCTCCTGAGGATCCTCATGGATCCCGTCCCAGAGTCCGGGCTGGAGTCCTTCATCGATGAGATCGCCGAGCAGGAGTTTGGGAGGCTCTTCCCGTCCACAGTCCATATAGCGCTGGCGGAGGGGATTGCGAGGCTGCCCAGGAGGGACATCGAGGTGCCCGAGGAGGCGAAGCTCTGGATGTGGGGGCTCGCCGAACGCCTCGCCAGGGAGAACCCCCTAGCCCTCAAGGTCATGGAGGTCCTCGACGAGGAAGTGTACCGTGGGGCCGGCCCGGATATAGACGACAGGTTCTTGTGGAGGTACTACGCGCTCCTGAGGGGCGACGCCGACTCCATGGGCATGCTCCTCTCCGGGAATACGCTTGCTCTCTGGAACCCAGAGACCAATTGTAGGGCGGAGGAGCTGAGCCTGGAGGGGGCCAAACTCATCATAGTTTCATCGGCAGAAGGGGATGTTAAGAAGATCCTGAGGGAGAAACTGGAGAAGGGGGAGTTCGGCGACCTGGTCTTCCAGCAAGAGGATCACTGCTCTGGGGAAGGTATGTGCGGGAGGCCCTTCCACCTTACCCCCTCGATCTCGTATCACACCGTCATCAGCGCGAGCCTCATGAAGGCAGCTCTCCTGGACATCAAGGTCATCAACGAGCTGAATGGCTTTGTGGTGTACGCGGGTGGCGACGACCTATTGGCCCTGCTCCCGGTGAACCGGGCCCTCGAGGCGGTACGGGAGACGAGGAGAAACTTCTCCAAAAAGATCGACCTGGAGTCCTATCCGATGGTCCCGATGCTTCACGGCGTAGGCAGGAGCTACTCATTGTTGGTCGTCCACTACCGCTCCCCCCTGTCTGCAGCGCTGGAGCAGAGTTCCATATCTCTGGACCTCGCAAAAGAGCGTGTGGTATTCAACAGGGGCCAATCGTTCAGGAAGGACCTCCTAGTTCTGGAGAGGGTGCCGGGCGGTGAGAGGGCCTTCATCCCCCTGGCCCCCTATCGCAGCATTGAGGAAGACCAAAATGGCAGCCTGCATCCGAACGTGGAGGATTACGAGAGGTTCCTGGCCTCCATACCCGACTCCCTCCAGGCGGTCTTGCAGGGGATGAGACCTCTCTCCGATACACCGAAGCTCTCGAGCAACATACTCCATGATGCCGCCCTCCTATACAGGGACCTAGACACACTAGCCTCACTGGGCGAATCCGAGTTGATGAGGAAGATGTTGGAGAGGCTGCTGGAGCGCAATATGGCTCCGGGGCTGCGGGAGAAGATGAAGCTGGCTGACCTCGGGCAGTGGGTGATGGATGACCTTCTGCTCACGTCCAGGATTTCCGTGAAGGAAGGTGGACGGGAGAGACCTCTAGTAGTGGAGTTCTTCGAGGCCTTGAAGGTCGTCGGGGGAGGGATGCGCTGATGTGGGTGTCCATTAAACCGGACGGACCCCTCTTCCTGAGGGGACACGGGGAGTTCGACCCGAGCGCCAGGGGCCCCATCCCCTTCGGGAGGAGCCTCAGCTGGCCCAGGCCCGGGACGATCGCAGGCGCAATAGCGAGCCTGGCTTACCGGGAAAGGGGGACAAGCCCATCAACCCCATGGGAGGACCTAAAGCTGGTTGCTGGAATCCTCGAGGATGCAGGGATCAGTTCAATCTGGGGTCCCCTGCTGAGATACAAGGACGAGGTCTACGTACCCCTGTGGGCTAGGGGCCTCAAGATCGTAAAATTAAGCAGTCTGAGGACTCTCGCAGGGTCCGTCGAGCGGGGCTGCCTTAGCATAGCGGAGGGCCTCGATATTAGGAATATTCAATATGTGGGAACGGCCTTACTCTCTAGGGAGCTGGGACAGAAAAGGGTAAGGGAGGGTTACCTATTCATTAGGAACATGACCTCATTTCCGCCGGGGACAGAGTTTCTCCTGGAGCTCCGAGGATCCCCGAGTATACCCCTACCCTCCCGGGTGAAGTTCGGCGGTGAGGGTAGGATCGCGAAGGTTGCGGAGACGGAGCCCGTTGAGCTTCCAAAGGAAGGAAACAGGCTTCTCCTACTTTCGCCCGCGCCTATCAGAAGTGGGTCGAATTTCCTGATCTCCGGGAGCATCGACGTAAGAGGCCTGGGATTCAGCCTCGCCAGGAGAAAGAGGAGACCCCTAGTGAGGGCAATCTTAGAAGGCTCCATTCTAAAACTCAGCAGCACCGATAATGTCTACAATCTTCTCGATCACCCATTCGGGCTTACGCTCAAGCGTCTAGGATACGGTTCCTCCCTATCCCTTTGAACTAGCCTAGATGTGCAACTAACAGCGTATTCAAACCCACTTGCACGAATAGGTAATCTGGATTGTTCCACAAGAATGATTCGCAGCACATCAAAGCGCTGTACTCTCTGATCTTAGTCAAATATATGTTTATTTTACGGGATCGATGTGTAAACGTAATGGATTTCAATACCTATGATCTAAAAATAGAAAATGTATCAATCCTCGATGTCTTCAATGGCGAGTTCTTCAGCGGGTCCATCTGCGTTTCGGGCAAGAGAATAGCATCGCTTACGACCTGCAGGGCGAAAAGGGTGCTCGACGGGAGGGGGATGATTGCCGCTCCCGCGTTCTTTGACTCCCATATGCACGTAGAGGCCACGATGCTCGTCCCCTGGGAGCTGGCGAGGATCCTCATCCCACATGGGACCCTTGAGCTCATGATGGACCCGCACGAGGTAGGAAATGTGGCGGGTATGGATGGAATAAGGTTTCTCGTCTCCCTCTTCGAGGGCGTGCCCATCCACCCCCTGGTCCAGGTCCCCTCCAGGGTTCCCTCAGCTCCCGGACTCGAGACCGCCGGCCACCACCTGGGGCCCGAGGAGGTCGCCGAGCTCCTTCGGGAGGCCTGGGCCGTCTCCCTGGGGGAGCTGAACTACCAGAATGCCCTGTCGGGGAAGGAAGAGTACCTGAGGAAGATAGAAACCGCCCTATCCATGGGGAAAGTGGTGAACGGCCATGCCCCGGGACTGCGACCCCCGGAACTGGACGCCTACGCCGCCCTGGGCATCGGGGACGACCACGAGAGCGTGGAGCCGTGGGAGGTGGTGGAGAAGCTTCGGAGGGGCATCTGGATCCTCGTT
>QMSR01000109.1 GCA_003649695.1 Thermoplasmata archaeon | reverse complement strand
GGGCAGGTGCTACTTCATCGACGTCGCGCAGGCCGTGAGCGTGGAGCACCCAAGGGCCTCCGAGTTCCTGGCCAGGGACGTCAGGAACGTGGTAAAGTTTTTCTCCAAGAAGGGTTTGAGGGTGAAGGCGAGGAACCTCTACAGGTACGTCAGGGGAGAGGTAGGGGAAGATGCTCTACGTGAGGGTTCCTAGGGACAGGATTGGGGTCCTGATTGGGAAGCATGGTGAGGTGAAGAGGAAGATAGAGGAGGAGACGGGGGTCCGCCTCATCATAGACTCGGAGAGCGGGGAGGTCACCATAGACGACTCCGGCGCCGACCCCGACAAAGCGCTCAGGGCCCTGAACGTGGTCAAGGCCATCGCCCGGGGCTTCTCCCCCGAGAGGGCCTTCAGGCTCCTCCAGGACGGGGTCTACCTGGAGATCATAGACATCAGGGACTTTGCCGGCAAGAGCAGGAACCGGAGGATTAGGCTCAGGGGCAGGGTCATTGGGAGGAAGGGGAGGTCCAGGAAGACCATCGAGGAGATGTCGGGGGCCTACGTCTCCGTCTACGGGGACACCGTCGCCATCATCGGCGACCCCCTGCAGATAGACCTGGCCTCCAGGGCGGTGGAGAAGCTGCTACAGGGCTCCAAGCACTCCACCGCCTACAGGTACATAGAGAGGAGGAAGAGGGAGCTGGAGTTCATGGAGCTCGAGGGCGGATGAGCAGCTTCCCTGCCCTGGACATAGTCTCCATCCTCATCCTCCTTCTCCTAGGGAGGCTGCTGGGCCTCGCCCTCTCCAGGTGGGGCATCAGCTCCTCCGTCGGGGAGATTGTGGCGGGCCTCGTGATGGCCGTCCTCATCAGGTGCATGGGGCTGAGCGGGGAGGGCATCCCCACCCTGGCCTCCATCGGGGCCATCATGCTGATGTTCCTCTCCGGCCTCTACACGGACTACAGGGACTTCCGCGAGAACCTAGGAAAGTCCACCGCCGTCGCCGCCGGGGGCGTCGCGGGCACCATGGCCCTCGTCTACCTGGCCCTCAAGGGACTGGGCTTTTCATCCACTACGTCCCTGATAGTGGCCATCGTGCTCTCCAACACGGCCGTGGAGGTCACGGCCAAGGTCATGCTGGACGACCCGCCAGCGCCGAAGACGAAGGCGCTCATCATGGGGGCGGCCTTCGCCGACGACATCCTCGCCCTCTTCATGATCGCCCTCGCCACCTCCGGGGCCCTGAGCAGGGAGGTCATCCTCTGGTCCTCGGTCAAGGTATCCCTGTTCCTCCTAATCTCCATCTTCTTGCTTCCGAGGATCCTCTCGGCCGGCCGGCTCCTAGACAGGCTGTACAGGAGCTCCGAGAGGGTGGAGCTCAGGCTCCTCACCTTCTCCGTCCTTTTGGCGCTTGCGCTGTCGCTCCTGGCAGCCGAGATGGGGCTGAACGCGGCCATCGGCGCCTACACAGCGGGCCTGGCGATCGCGAGCTGGGGCTCGAAGGTGGAGCCCCTCCTCAGGCGCAGGGCAGCCTTCGTGGGCCTCGTGGACATGATCGAGCCCATCCTCAGGGTCCTCCTGACCCCGCTATTCTTCGGCTACATAGGGATCCTCATGGGGGAGGGGCTCCTGGAGGGCATAGGCTCGTTCCCCGTCGCCCTCACCCTGGCCCTCCTGGCCTCCATGATGCTCGGGAAGTTCATAGGGTGTGCATCGGTCTCCGCCGCCCTCGGGGCCGAGGAGCCCATCACCGTAGGGGTGGCCATGCAGGGGAGGGGGATGCTGGAGTACGTGATCATCATGGTGGTCGCGACGTCGGGCCTCGTGGACCCCACCCTGTTCCTGGCCATGACCGTGGCCTCCATGGTCACCATGATCTCGACCCCGCTGCTGTACAGGGTGGTAAGGCGTGGCGGTGAAGAGGCATCTTAGGGCCCTGGGCGTGGACGACGCCCCCTTCCGCAGGGGGCAGGGGGAGTGCACCCTCGTCGGCGTCCTAGTCAGGGCCCCCTCATACGTGGAGGGCTTCGTCCTGGGGAGGGTCAGCGTCGACGGCGAGGACGCCACGGGGGAGATAGCGAGGATGGCCAACTCCAGGATAGGCAGGGTCGCCAACGTGATCATGGTGAACGGCGTGGCCGTCGCCGGCCTCAACGTCGTGGACCTGAGGGGCCTGAGCAGGCTCACGGGCAGGCCGGTAATCTCGGTCTCGAAGAACAGGCCAAGGAGGGGGCTCTTCCTCAGGGCTCTGAAGAAGGTCCCCAGGTGGGAGGAGAGGTGGAGGCTGATCGAGGACCTGGAGACGGTGGAGATAGACGGCCTCTACGTCCACCCCGTCGGGCTCGGGATCGAGGACCTCAGGAAGGTGATCGAGAACTTCCAGTTCCGGGGCAAGTACCCGGAGCCCCTCAGGATTGCGCACCTCCTGGCCAGGGCCCTCGTCATGGGGGAGTCCAAGGGCTAGCGCAGGAGGGGTAGGGAGCCCGTGATGGGGTCGAGCCTCTCCTCCCTGTCCGGGCCGAAGCCGGCGCAGGTCACGGTCCCCGGGGGCACCTCCGTCAGGCCTGCGTCCCTAATGACGCACACCCTAACCCCGAGCCTCTTGGCCTTCTCCACCAGCGCCATCAGGGACTCCAGGTCGGGCACCTTGACGACCACCTTCTTCGCCCCCTCCCTCCTCCAGGCCCCCAGGACGTCCCTGGGGGCGGATAGGGCGCACTCGACCGCGGCGTGGGCGACCTGCACCGCCAGCTTCCCCCTCGAAAGCTCGAGATCCGTCCTTACGGCCACCACGAGCTTGTAGGAGAACCTAGTCAAGCCTCCAGACCCCCTCGATCCTTTCGCCGCACACCCTGCAGACGCCCCTCTCTAGGTCGAGGTTCTCGATCTGGACCGAATAGCCGACCCTCCTTATCAGCTCCGCGCCGCACCTGGGGCAGTACGTGGACTCGTGCCTCGGATCCCACAGGTTGCCCAGGTAGACGAACCTGAGACCCTCCTCCCGGGAGACCTCCTTCGCCTTCAGGAGGAGCTCCGGGTCCGTGGGGCCGTGGTGCGTGTACCTGTAGTGGGGGAAGAACCTGGAGAAGTGTACGGGAGTCCCCGGACCCAGCTCCCCGGCGACCCACCTGGCGAACCTCCTGATCTCCCCCAGGTCGTCGTTGAATCCCGGGACTATCAGGTAGGTCAGCTCCACGTGAATGCCCAACTCCTTCTTGGCCACCTCAGCGGTCCTCCTCACGCTCTCAAGCCTGCCGAGGGTGTACCTGACGTACCTGCGCTCGTCGAAGCCCTTCACGTCTATGTTCATGGCCCTCAGGTACCTCCCCAGCTCCCTCAGGGGCTCCTCCTCTATGAACCCGTTGGTGATGAAGGCTGAATAGATGCCGTTCTCGTTGAGCAACCTGCTGGTGTCCAGGGCGAACTCGTACCATATCGTGGGCTCGTTGTAGGTCCAGGCCACCCCCCTGGAGTTGTACCTCCTGGCCAGCCGCAGGACGTCCTCCGGGGAGAGGACCCTAAGGTAGGGGGAGAGCTCCTCCGGCCCGGCCTGGGATATCTCCCAGTTCTGGCACCAGGGGCATCGCATGTTGCACCCGACGGTGGAGAGGGAGAGTATGTCCGTCCCCGGGAGGAAGTGGAACAGTGGCTTCTTCTCTATCGGGTCCACCGCAACGCTGGAGACCAGTCCGTAGTTTAGGGTCACCAGCTTCCCGTCCACGTTCTCCCTGACCCTGCAGATGCCCCTCTGCCCGGGCCTCAGGATGCAGCGGTGGGGGCAGAGGAGGCACCTGACCCTGCCGTCCCCGATCGGCTCCCAGTAGCGTGCCTCCTTCACGCCCACCAAGACCACCACCCACGTTTAACGTTTCCCGAAGTGCGTCCAGCCCCTGGGCATCTCCATCTCCCTCCCATCCGAG
>QMSR01000108.1 GCA_003649695.1 Thermoplasmata archaeon | reverse complement strand
AGTCTTGACTTTTACTTCGTTTTGCCGAATAATATGGGTGGAAGCTGAAAGAAAGGAGGCGCAAATGAAAAGCTTGATTCGTTGTTATTGGGTCCTGGGCGGGCCGGAGATGTCCGGCTACGCCCAGGATTATTTCCTGGGCCTCATTGAGCAAGCGCTCATTGAGGCCCACTTGGCGGCCCGGCGCCGTCCGGGCCGACCCCAGAAGGGAGGTGCAGAATGAAGCGCCTCCCGATTTTTGAGATTTCCGGGCGGGCCAGCGAGGTCCGCCCGGTCGTTGTCCAGACCGGCCCCGACGGCCGTCCCGGGATTTGCCTCGGGGAAACCGGCCGCGGCCGGTCTTTTTGCTTTATCCCGGTCGAAGGCGCGCAGTCCGGCGAAGAACTTCGGGCGGTTACGGTTATCGAGTCGCCCGAAGGAATTCGGCTTCGGGCGGAAGCGCAGCCGGATCCGGCGGCCGAAAAGGTCGCCCTTGTAATCCGCGCCCCGCTTGACGTGCGGGGCCATGCTTCGGTCCGGATTCAGAATCCGGAATACTCGGGGGAGTGGTACAGACTCCCCTGGAAGCCACTTCCCCGAGTCGCGGAAGGCATCCGCGCTGGCGGGCTTGCGGGCCGCGCCGCCAGCGCAGAGGAGATCTTTGCGGTCTGTCCCGTGGGCGAAGAGTTTTATATCGTCGTCCAGGGCGGACGGCCGAGCCGGAAGTTGGTTTTCCGGGCCGGGATCCCGCCAAAGTGTATTTCGGTTCAGGCGGCGGGCAAATTCAAAAGGAAGCCGGACTAAGAAAGGAGGCAGGCATGAAAATTTTGAATCTTACCCAGCACGACGCAACGCCGGAGCAAGTCGCTGCCGGAGTCTTCGAGCCTCCGGCAGACGTGAAAGAAAATATCCGCCGCTGGTTGACTTTCGAAAAGCCGCGATCGGTGACCGCGCTTAAAGGCGCGGCTTTTTACCTTGCCTGTGCAGCGGAGCATTTAGGCGCGACCGCCGCAATGATCGGTGGAGCGCCTTTCTTTATGCGGTGGCTTGAGGATGCGCTTTTAGAGCGCGGAATCGAGCCAATCTATGCATTTTCAAAGCGGGAGGTAATCGAGGAAAAAGACGGCCGGAAGGTGACCGTCTTCCGGCATGCCGGTTTTGTCCGGCCTTTCGAGAAAGAAGAGCCGAGGCCGCGGCGGCAGCGGCCTTGGGCATGGGAAGTGGAAGGGAGGTAGATATGTACGACTGCGGATTTGAGTTGGCAAAAACGATTATTCGCTGGGCGGAGCGCGAAGACCGGTCGGAACTTGATTGGTACGTTCCGGCGGGGAAGCAGTTGGGGCCACAACCGGAGAATTTCTTGCGGGGACTCTTCGACGGTCTCCAAGAAATGGCTCCCAAAGATTGGGATTGGGGCTGGGAATGGCTTGAAGGCCAAGAAGGAGTGGTTGTTATTCGGAAGAAAGGAGGTGCAAGATGAAAGCTGTACTGATCAACGCATTTAACGAAGGGTTTGAACTTGGTCGGAAGTTGGTCGAAAAGGCCAAGAAGTCCAAGCGGTTGGTGCTTTCGCGGTACATTCCGGTGGATGACTTCCTCTATGGCGAATGGGGCGAATACTCGGCGCCCCTGGGATCCCAAGAGGAGTTCTTAGACGGCCTCTTTGAGGCACTCGAAGAGAATCTTCCCGGGGGATGGAGTTGGGATTATGACTATTGCAACGACCCGGAGGGCTATTTGACAATCCGTAAGGGGGCGCAATGACATTCTTTCGGCCAATCCTTCGGGGGGACCGGTTCATCCCCGGTCCCCCGCTTTCGACAGAAGAAGTGCAGAACCTCGGAAAAGTAATGTGTGTCACGGTCACGCCAGAAGGTATCCAAGTATGGTTCGAAAAGAATGGGAAAGTACGGTGGGTTTTCTTAGAAGAAAGGAGGTCGAAATGAAGCGGAAAGAGCTTTTAGACACAATCAATCTTATCGCCCAACGGCGCAAGTGGCGGGGCAAGTTCTCGATTGGAACAATCCAAAACAGCGGCAAAGAGGAGCTGTTCTGGAAGGAGGCCGGTGATCTTATCCCGGCCGGAACCGCAATAGAGCCAGAGAAATTTGACCTGTGGCTCGAGGGTTTTATGGAGGGTCTGCGGTTTTTCTGGAATAAGCAGCGGGAAAGTGAATGGTAAGAAGGAGGTCAAAATGAACCCAATCCGGCAGAGAATCGACAATCTATTTGGACTCGTCCGGCAGTTCAAAGACGGGCTCCATGATTTGCGGGAGCTTGTCGGGGACAGCGGATCCGTACCCGAAGAATGGCGTACAGTTGCCCATGAAGCTTGGGATAGCGCCTGGAATAAATGGAGCGATATAGAGCTCCAGATTCAATATCTGCTTCAAGCGCTGTCCGACCTGGCCCATGTGAAAGAGTTCTTGGAAGAGAGAAGCGAGAAAGGAGAACAGAATGAATAAGCTGCAAAAAGCGCTCGTAATTCAGACAATCCTGGAAGAGCTCGGTCCGGACCCGGTTCCAGAAGGGCCGTTATATGCGATTTTTATGCAATTCGGCGGGACATTGGAAGAATGGAACGCAACAGTCCATACGCTGGCCGATCTTGGCCTTATAAGGCGGCTTCCAGGGCCGCAGCTTGCGGCAACGGAAAGGCTTAGCAAATGGCAGGAAGGGGGGAGCCAACTGCGATGGTGAAGGCGAAAAAGATAGATGGCCTTATCTTCCGGCGGATGGACGATTGGTACTATCTTTGCCGATCGAGAGACCGTACCTATACGCTTTCCGGCGTTCCAAGTCATTGGCTTGGCGGCGATCCTTTGGAATCAACCTGGCATTGCAATTGTCCCGCCGGGACTTACGGCCGTGAATGCAAGCACTTGCGAGCGCTCAAGAAGCTCTTCGAAGCCGAGGCTGTACTGGAAGAAGAACTTTCATGCGCATGGCCGGAAGACCGCGACTGGATCGAAAAGAAGTTCTGGGATGCCAACTGGGATCCGGCTTGGGATGTGCCGCTGGATACTTCTTGGCGGGAAAAGACCTATCAGAAGTTCACCAGGGAAATGGAAAGGAAAGGCTGGTGGTAGAAAGGAGGTCGCAATGGATTTAGTCACAACCAAGGATTTGGCACAAATCTTAGGGTGTTCAGAAAGGTGGGTCCAAAAGCTCTGCGAGAGACGAAGCCTTCCCGCGGCAAAAGTCGTGGGACATTGGTTCATAAGATGGGACGAAGCAGCTTTAAGACGAGTGCTACTTAGAAGGCGGAAGAACGCCAAAAGAAAGCAAGTAGACATGTCGAGATAACGCATGCCAAGGCGCGGCCAGGCGCGGCAGGGCGGAGCCCGGCTTGGTGCGGCGAGGCATGACCTGGCTCGACCAGGCAAGGCATGGCAGGGCTCGGCAGGGCATGGGTTGGTTTGGCCTTTCGAGTTAGGCGGGGCGTGACGGTTCGGGGTTGCGCCCCGCTTCTTTTATAGGTAGGATAAGGAGGAACCATGGCCGAAAAACTGAAACTTCTCACGGCAAAAGACATCGCTAAACGTCTAAAAGTTACTGAGCGCTGGATCGAAAAAGCATGTCAAACCGGACGCCTTCCCGCAACGAAAGTAGGCGGTGTCTGGATCGTGCTCCCCGAAGCATACAATGACTGGAAAAAGAAAAGACGGCGCAAAGCTCGAAATCCGAAAGCTCCCCATCAGTAAGATCGCCCCGGCGCCGTATAACCCACGTGAAATCTCAGACAAGGCGCTGGAAGGCCTTACGGCTTCAATCCGCGAGTTCGGCCTTGTCGAGCCTTTGGTTTGGAATAAGCGCACTAAACGTCTTGTTGCAGGCCACCAACGCCTAAAAGCTCTTCAAAAGCTTGGTGCAACCGAAGCAGAGGTCGTCGTCGTCGATCTGCCGGAAAGCCGCGAAAAGGCGCTGAATGTCGCGCT
>QMSR01000107.1 GCA_003649695.1 Thermoplasmata archaeon | reverse complement strand
TCACAATAAAATCGTTAAATGAATTGCTCAATAAAAAGTTTTTATAGTGCCTCATCTTCCCATTCTTATGGTTCGGTGGCTCTGGTACTTAAGCTGGCTCATCCTCATAATCGGAGTGGTATTTTATTTCTCATGGTCATTCCTATATGATGCGTGGACCGATCTCGGAGTTTACTCATTAAGCATAAGTTTAATTGTTTTTGGTATCTTGGGTGCCCTTCTCGCCAGAGTGGAGGACTAATAGGGCTTTGCCACATATGCAATAATTTCTGTTTCCTTTCCACATATTATGCATTTTCCTGGAGAATGTTCATCTAATGGGGTTCCTATTATTTTCTTCTCTGTGAGGTCCTCAATTTTATGGCCACATTCCTCTGAGCCGCACCAGTGCACCATGGATACGCCATTGTGAGATTTTATATCTTCAATATTCTCTGCCTCCTTTATCTTGCTCCCCATCTCCTTCTCAGCTCTCTCCATCAGATTTTCTTGGATATCTTTAAGAAGGGACGATATTCCCTCAATATACTCGTCTCGAGAAACTGCTATTTTTTCAAAGGTATCTCTTCTGGCGAGAATTACTTGGTTCTTCTCTATATCCTTCGGACCTATCTCTAGACGGATAGGTACACCCTTGAGCTCCCAATAATAGAACTTGTAACCAGGAGTATAATTGTCCCTATCGTCAAGATGCACCCTGAAATATTTTAAAAGCTCTTTTTCAATTTTTCTTGCCTCCTCCAGCACGCCTTCCTTATTCTTCGTAACAATGGGTACAATAACAATTTGAATTGGTGCTATCTCAGGAGGTATTACAATACCTCTGTCATCTCCGTGGATACCCACTATGGCACCCACAAGGCGCTCACTCATACCAAATGTGGTTTGATGCACATAGTCGTGGGTGCCATCCTCTTTGAGATATTTTATATCATAGGGCTTCGAGAAATTCTGGAAATATTGATGTATGGTGGCTATTTGCAATGTTCTACCTGAGGGCATGATGGTCTCAGCTCCTATTGAATAGGCAGCTCCAGGGAATTTATCCCAATCCGTTTTGCGAACAAGCAAATATGGCAGCGCAAGCTTTTTTGCAATGCTTTCCCATATCTCTATATTATCCCTTATCTGCTCCTCCGATTCCTCCGCCGTTGCGTGTGCCGTGTGAGATTCAAAGAAATGCACTTCACGCACACGAATGAATGTGCGCGTCTGCTTGGTCTCATATCTAAAAACATTAACTATTTGAAATATCCTTAATGGGAGATCCGCATGAGAGCGTATCCAGAGGGAGAACATGGGATACATGGCAGTTTCGCTCGTAGGTCTAACAACAAGTTTCACATCCAATGGGTCAAGGCCTCCATGGGTGACCCAATAAACCTCATTTTCAAAGCCGGCAATATGTTCAGCCTCTTTCTTAAACTCCGTTTCAGGTATTAGCAGTGGAAAATAAACTTCCTTGTGCTTATGCTCCGTGAAAATTTTGCGGAAAAACTCATCAATATTGCGCATCAACTGCCAGCCGTAGGGGAGCCACACGTGCATCCCCTTCACAGGGTACCTTTTATCCACGAGGCCAGCTTTCTCTATCACTTCGTTGTACCACTCTGAGAAATTCTCCTTGGGAAATTCCATATGCGGAGAAAAAAAAGAGGGTATTTAAAAATTCCCTTGACTAACCGAAAATTATATATCAGAAAATTGAGATTGCAGTAAGAGGAGAGGATATAATGAAGAGATTTGCGGTTGTCGTGATCTCTCTTTTAGTGGTTTCAATGTTCACAACCCTAGAAATATCAGGGATTGCCAGTGCAGGAAGTGAGAATTTGAGATATACAGCCCGCGACCCCATAAGGATAAACAGTGATGCTGATTTTGATTATGCCCATGGAGTGGTTGGAGGGAGTGGGACGTGGGATGATCCCTACGTGATTTCAGGATGGAGAATAGATGCGAGCGGTGAGACTGCAGCAATTTACATAGGCAACACCACTAAGTATTTCAAAATTTATGATTGCTACTTGTCCAATGCCCAAGGTGGCTCTGGATTTATCCCGGTTGGTTATGGCATTGAAATTTACAATTCTGCTAATGGAATCATAGAGTATGTAACTTCAGTGTACAACCATAACTATGGCATATACATTCACGAATCTGACAACATAAAGGTGGCACACTCAACCATATACTCTAATGGATTAGGAAGTGTGTATGTGTACTCATCTACAGGAGTTACTATTGGTGCCAATAGAATGAATAATTACATACAGATATCTTCTTCAGATGGAGTAAATGTTACAGCCAATACCCTGACATCTGAGAATATCTTTGTCTCTTCAACCAGTCAAGCTTACATTGCAAATAACAGTATAAAGGATGTGGATGGAGATGCCATTCATCTCTCCGATATTTCCTATAGTGGGATTTACAATAACACAATAGTGAACGCCACAAATGGGATATACATAACCACTAGCATACGGGACAATGAAATTGCAGGCAATGAGATAGAGGATGCAAATCATACGATATACATATACTCCAGCAGATATGTGATTGTGCGTAATAATACACTCAAAGAAAATTACAATCAGAGTATATACCTCTCTCTATCCTCTCATATAACTATAATGGAAAATAATCTTTCTAGCACACAAAAAAATGGAGACATGATTTACCTCTCGCAGTCTAATTACAATGTCATCAGAAACAATACTATGTGGAAAGTGAAGAGAATAGCATATTATGGAATAACCCTTTATAAATCGACGCAAAACATTGTAGAGGGAAACAATCTAACCAATGGTGATATATATCTTAATAAGGAATCGGATGGTAATACCATAAGAAATAACACCCTAAATCATGGAGGAATATATATAGCCTCATCTCACAATACGGTGATTAATAACACCATATCTAACATTGGGATTGGAATATCTTTAGAGAACTATGTGTATGAAGGAGAAGGAGCGGCGTATAATCTCGTAAAGAACAACAAAATAATCAACTATACTTATGGAATTGAAGTTTATTTCTCATCCAACAACACCCTTGATGGAAATATAATTGTTGACGAGGAGATTATTTATGGAGACCACTATAATGAGGGTATCTCAATTATAGGGTCAAACTATACTGTTGTGATAAACAATACAATATCCAAACACTATAGGGGCATAGGAGTTTACGGCTATATGCCCTCACCCTTTGGAACCTTAATTGCACCAACCTACTACACTAGAATAGTGAATAACACGATATACGGCAATGAAAATGGGATAGTGTTATGGGCCAACTCCACATACATAACAGGGAATCTAATAAACAACAACAGTGCCGGAATACATATTGGAGATCTCTACGGATCTCTTTACAGGAATACCATCTGTAAAAATAGGATGTACAATAATACCTACGGGATTCTTTTAGAGAATAATGATGAAGACGGAAGCATACAAAACAATACGTTCATAGACAACGATGTGGGAATTTATATAAAATATTCCATTGCTGGAAGAATCGAAAATAACAACTTCACCTCAAATTATCGTGGAGTTTATATTGAAAACAGTAGAAATATAACGGTGGAAGATAATACATTCCAAGAGAATAGATATGGTATTTATCTCACAGATGCTGAAAATTCCACAATAACAAAGAATCTAATAGCTTATTCTCGCAACTATGGAATATATGTAGTTGATAGCTCTGGAATTCTGATTTACAATAATTCTTTATATTACAACAATGGTGCTGGAGACAGTTATGTTTATGGGCATGTGCAGGCATACGACAACAGCAATAATAACAGTTGGAACTCCACAAACATGGGCAATTACTGGAGTGACTGGACCACGCCGGATAGCGATGGTGACGGGATAGTGGACAATCCCTACGTGATCGATGGTGGAGC
>QMSR01000106.1 GCA_003649695.1 Thermoplasmata archaeon | reverse complement strand
GTACCTGAGCGGGGGGAACCAGCAAAAGATCATCGCCGGTAGGGAAATCCTGAAGGGAGCTGAGGTTTTCGTCGCGTCGCAGCCGACCAGGGGCCTGGATGTGGCCTCCACCGAATACATAAGGAAGCTCCTCCTGGAGCTCAGGGACCAGGGCAAGGCCATCCTCCTAGTCTCGACGGACCTCGACGAGATACTGCAGCTCAGCGACCGTATAGCGGTCATGTACGAGGGGAAGATCATCGGCGAATTGGAGAGAGGGGAAGCTACCATGGAGAAGCTGGGACTGCTCATGGGGGGAGTGGCTTGAGGAAGATAGAGATTCCCTGGGAGAGCTTTGCCGTTTCCCTCATCTCCCTCCTCATAGGCTTCCTAGTGGGCGGCATCATTCTCGCAGCCGTGGGCGTAAACCCGCTCCGAGCCTACGCCGCCATGTTCCACTGGGCCCTCAGGAGACCAGGTGCGATCTTCCAGAGAGCGACCCCCATACTCCTGACAGCACTGAGCTTTGCGGTCGCGGCCAGGGCAAACATCTTCAACATTGGGGCCGAGGGGCAGATGTACCTCGGCGCCCTAGCCTCCCTGTACGTAGCTGTTAAGAGCGGCAGCGCCCTGCTGGGCGCCCTGGCCGGCCTTGTCGCCGGGATGGGATATGCCTCCATAGCCGGCTTCCTGAAGAGCCACAGGGGGGTGAATGAGGTCATCTCCACCATCATGCTCAACTGGATTGCCTTCTTCTTCCTAGACTACAGCATATCCAGGTATCTGGCCGATCCGTCCAGACCGTGGAGGAGCGTGAAGGTGCCCGTGGGGGCGAGGATTCCCTACGTCGGCTCCTTCCCCCTATCATTCGTCGTGGCGGTGATCGTCTCTATAGCTATGTACTTCCTGCTCTGGCGCACGAGTCTCGGCTATGACATAAGGGCCGTGGGCCTCAAGCCCAAGGCCGCTAGGTACGGGGGAGCTGACGTGAAGAAGATAACCCTCCTTTCCATGTCCCTGGCCGGCGTGGCTGGGGGGCTGGCGGGCTCCATGATCGTCCAGGGACAGTCCTACTACATCGACATCCCCCTTTCCGTCATGTACGGAATGGGCTTCGACGGGATAGGAGTCTCCCTAATAGGCAGGAATCACCCACTAGCCATCGTGGTCTCTGCCCTGTTCTTCGGCGTTTTGATGGTCGGGAGCCACGGGATGCAGCTCGCCGTCGGGGTCCCCAGGGAAATGGTGACGGCCGTCATCGGCATCATCATCATAGCGCTGGCCATGCCCGAGGCAATCCGGATGATTAGGAGGCGGTTGAGGTGAACCCGACGATCTTCCTCCTCTCGGCCGCCAGGGCAATGGTCCCGATAACGCTCGCCGCAATAGGGGAGATAATCACCGAAAGGGCAGGGGTCGTGAACATAGGCCTCGAGGGCATCCTCCTCCTCAGCGGCCTCTTCTCGGCCGTGGTCTCCCTTGCCACGAACTCCATCCTCCTGGGCGTCCTCACGGGCGTCTTCGTGGGCCTGGCCATCGGGGCCCTGCACGCCCTCATCAGCGTCACCCTCAGGGGGAACCAGATAGTGTCGGGCGTGGGCATCAACACCTTCGCACTCGGCTTCGTGGTCGTGGTCCTCATCTCCCTCTACGGCTCCTACGGCCAGACACCGGAGACCCCCCCGATCCCGAGGATCCCCGTTGCTGGGGGATCCATCTCCTACTTCTTCATAGCCACCCTGATCATCGGGGCCCTGGCATGGTGGGCACTCTTCAGGACCAAGTGGGGTCTGAGGCTGAGGGCGGTTGGAGAGAACCCGACGGCCGCGGATGCCATGGGAATTAACGTCTTCAGGATCAGGATCATCGCGACCGTCCTGGGAGCGATGCTTACGGGCCTCGCGGGCGCCTACCTCGTCCTGGATTACGTCGGATACTTCACCAAGCACATCTCAGCCGGCAGGGGATTCATAGCGCTGGCTAACGTCGTCTTCAGCAACTGGAACCCCCTCATTGCGCTGCTGGGAGGATTCCTCTTCGGCTTCTTCGAGGCTCTTGCAATATACCTACAGATCATCTACCTGAGCCCCTCGCACCAGTACGTCCTCAAGATGATCCCCTACATAGCAACCCTAGTAATCGTGAGCATCGCCATGAAGAGGGTGAGGCCTCCTGCGGCGCTTGGCAAGCCGTATTCGAGGGAGTGATCCAACTTCGGTGGCCTCCGTTGCCCTATCGCTCTCCGGCCTCGCCTACGGTCTGGCATCGGGTAGAACGCTGGAGCTCACAGTCCTGGGCCTACTATTCGCCGTGGTGGTCCACCACTACAGAGGCAGGATCTCCGGATTTAGCGGCTCCCTAAAGGACTCGCTTCCGGGGATCGCCGTCATCCTGCTTTCCCTGGCGATCGGACCAGTTAAGAGGCTCGTGTACCCGGCGGCCCCCCTCATCGGGGCCTTCAACTTCTACCTAGGCTCCGCTGGCGTCCCCTTGGCCCTCTTCGGGATCAAGCGCATCAGGGAATATTACCCAACACTCCTCCCTATGGCAATCCTCCTCTCGCTGAGGCCCTTAGTCTACACGGTCCTGAGGCCGGCAATCCTGAATTACGTGGCACCTACGACCGCAAGGCTGTCGGCCGCCCTCTACAACGCCATCGGCGGAAGCGCGGTAGTGGGCGAGGGGGGTATACCCTCCATTGCAACCCCTGGTGGCAGGGTGCTCATAGACTCGGGCTGCTCCGGGGTCGTGGGCTCGATCCTCTACCTCGGCCTGGTGCCACCGATCGCCCACACTTACGACCTCTCCAGGAGGGCCGAGCTAGCGGTGATCGTCGCCGGCCCGCCGGCGTGGTATGGGATGAACGTGATACGCATCACCATCCTCCTCTTCGTCCTGGACCGGTGGGGGTACGGCAGGATGCTCGTGGTCCACCACTACCTGGGTCTGGCCCTGTTCACGGCCCTCCTCGTCGCCACAGTATCTCTCCTATCGCTCGCAGAGAGGCGTGGTAAAGCTCCCGGAGCCTAGTCCTCTCCACGAGGAGGATAGACGCTAGGACCACGACAAAGGTGAATAGCTTGCCCAGGAGACCCCTATCCCAAAGGAGGAAGGACAGGGTAGCGGAAAGGGCGGGGGGGAGGTAGTGGAGGACGTCGAAGATGCCTAGGCCCCCCAAGACCGCGCGGAGCAGGAGCACGTGGGAAACCGCCGTCCCTAGCAACAGGGCCAGTGCAAGGCCCGACGCACCCTCGCCGATGAGGACTGCGTAGAGGGGGGCAGAGACCAGCATGGAGGCCAGTGGCACCGTGAGCAGGAGGGATTCCCTACCGTAGCTCACCCCCATGACCAGGAGCATCGTGTTGAGGCTGTAGAGGAAGACCTCCAGGGAGATCAGCCAGGAGACCGGATCCAGGCCGGAGAACTGAGGGCCGAAGATGATGGCAGTCACGAAGCCCATGAGGGGGAGGGATAGGGAGAAGAGGATGGAAGTTGCAGGTAGCAAAAGCTCCTTGAATTCCACCTCGTGGACCGACTTGAGGACGCCCTCTCCGGCCCTCATGCTGTAGTAGGGGAGGAGGACCTGTGAGGCCAGCATGGGTACGGCCTTGAAGGGCCTTATGATGGTGCTGGCGGCCACGTATCCGCCGGCCGTGACGGAGCCCCAAACCGCGTTGAGGAGCAGGGGTATCAGGGAGTACCTGAGCAGCGAGACTATGCTCCCGAGACCGGCGAAGAGGGACATCTTGAGCACTGGTAGGATGTTCCAGTCCACCCTGGAGCTTGTCCTGAGAAGCGCGGTAACGGAGGCTGCGAGGAATACCGCATACATTGTGATGTAGGGGTAGAGGAGGGCCGTTCCCCCGCGCAGGGCGATGGGAACGACCGCCCAGAAAGCGATGACCGCGAGGAGCACCAGGACTAGGTACCTCTTGGTCTCCCACAGGCCGAGGTGAAG
>QMSR01000105.1 GCA_003649695.1 Thermoplasmata archaeon | reverse complement strand
GGGGTCTCCTACAAGAACCTCGGCGATGAGGGGGCCTCCCTCCTGGAGAGGTTCGCCTCCGACGGTCGATTCAGGATCAGGACAACCCTGAACCCCATAGGCATGGACCTCGAGCGCTGGGGGGAAATGGGGGTGGACGGGGCCTTCAGGGAGGGGCAACTGAGGATCCTCAGGGCCCTGGAGGCGATGGGCGCCGAGCTCACGCTCACATGCACCCCCTACTACATACGGAGGCCCCGGCTGGGTGAGATCCTGGCCTGGGCCGAGAGCTCCGCGGTGGTCTACGCCAACTCCGTCCTGGGCGCCAGGACCAACAGGGAGAGCGGGCTCTCAGCCCTCTCAGCGGGCCTAGTGGGGAAGACCCCCCGCTGGGGTCTCCTCCTGGAGGAGAACCGCAGGGCAACGCACCTGGTCAGGGCCCCCGGGAGGCTGGACAGGTTGGGGTACTCGGCCCTGGGCGCCCTGGTGGGGGAGGCCGTGGGGGACGGCATTCCCCTCATCCACGGCCCGAGGCCGGGCGAGGGGGAGATGAAGGCCATGGGCGCCGCCATGGCCGCCTGGGGCGCGGTGTCGATGTTCCACGTCTCGGGCGTCACCCCGGAGGCCGGGAGGGCGGGCGACCCCGTGGAGGTGCTGGAGCTGGAGCACGGAGACATAGAGGATTTCATCGAGTCGCACATGGGGGAGGCGGAGTACGTGGCCCTGGGCTGCCCCCACCTCTCCGCCTCGGAGCTGAGGGAGATAAGGGACTCCCTCAGGGCCGGGAGGATAAAGGTGAGGCTAGTCCTCTTCACATCTAGGGCCGTCAGGGACTCCAACCGCGGGCTGGTCGAGGAGCTGGAGGCGCTGGGGGCCAGGGTCTACGTGGACACCTGCATGGTGGTCTCACCAATCACGGGGAAGCTTGGGCCACCGGGCCTGCGGAGCGGGAAGGCCCTGTTCTACCTGGAAAAGAAGGGTTACGGTCCGGGCAGGGCGTTCTTCTTCAGGCTCTGAGGGTCTTCTCAGCGAACTCCACCAGGACCCTAGAGGCGGAGACTACGTCCCTCAGGTGGACGTACTCGTTGGGCGCGTGCGCCAGGTGCGACTCTCCCGGCCCGAACTGGACGGCCGGAACTCCCAGCCTGTTCCTGAAGAAGCGGGCGTCGGAGGAGGCCACCGAGAGGATCTTAATCGGTGCAGTACCGTAGACGCTTTTCACGGTCTCGGAGAGGGCGTCCACCCATTCCTCCCCTCCCCGGAGCCTCGAGCCCTCAATGTAGGTGGTCACGACTACATCCCCCCTCACGCCCTCCCTCCTCATGGCCCTCCTTATGCAGTCCTCCACGTCCTCCGGTCCCTGTCCCGGGAAGATCCTGTAGGAGACTACGACCTCGCAGTGGTCGGGTACCAAGTTCGTCTTCTCACCCCCGTTGATCTTCGCCACGTTCACTGTGACATCCCTGAGCGCCCTGTACATGGCAAGGGCCCCGCGCAGCCCCAGCCTCCTGCGCTCTCCCGCCGCCAGCACGTAGGATAGTGCTTCCCGGACGCCCGGCCTCCATCCCCCCTTCGGCCTCTCCCTCAGCAGCCTCTCCGAGAGCCTCAGGGCCCTCATGATGGCGTTCTCCCCGAGCTGGGGGACGGAGGAATGCGCGCTCCTCCCGTAGACGTGGATGTGGGCGATGACGACCCCCTTCTCGGCCACCGCTATGAACTTGGGCGACGGGTAGCTCCCCATGGGCTCCAGTACGATTGCGAAGTCCCCCTTGGCCAGCTCCGGCATGTGCTCCACGATCCAGCCCATCCCCAGCCTGCTGCCCCTCTCCTCGTCCGCAGTCAGGAGGAGCTTGATCCTCCCCGGGGGTTCCTCGGCCAGGGACGCGAAGGCCGCAACCGCGGCCGCAACTCCCCCCTTCATGTCCGTCGCCCCCCGACCATAGACTCTGCCCCCCTCAACGGTCGGCTCGAATGGGTCCCTCCTCCAACCCCTGCCTGGTGGGACGACGTCCAGGTGACCGTTGAAAACCAATGTTTTGCCACTTCCAACCTCTGCGTATAGGTTCGCCCTGTCCTCCTCCGGTTCGAGGATCCTCACACCGACCCCCCTCTCCTCCAGATAGGCCTCAACCACTTCCGCCGCCCTCACCTCGTTCCCCGGGGGATTCACGGTCCTGGCCCTGATGAGCTCCTGGAGAAGCGGGAGGATCTCCCTCTCAGTCGGGGGCTTGGCCAATCCGCCTTATTAGCTGCACCCGCCTTTATCATGCGTGGTGGCGAGGATCCCGGGAAGGGGCGTGAGGAAGGGCAGGGCCGAGGGGAGGGCCGTGGTGTCCCGGGCCCCGATAAGCCCCCTCGGCGAGCTGGACCCTTCCTCGGGAACCTTAGTGCCCGACAGGCCCCTCAGGGGGAGGATACTGGTTTTTCCCTACTCTAGGGGAAGCACCGTGGGCTCATACATCATCTACAGGCTCGCCGCCAGGGACCTCGGGCCCATTGCCCTGGTGACCGCCAAGCCCGATCCCATAACGGTCGTCGGGGCGATCATCTCGGAAATCCCCATGGTCACGGACTTCCCCATCGAGGTGGTGAGGGAGGGGGATCTCCTTAGGGTAGACGGAGAAGCGGGCTTTGTCGAGTTCCCTGAACTCGAGCTGGTCGAGGCGGTCTCCGTGATCCCGTACGACGGCACCAGGATCCTCATCCTGCGCAGGAGCGAAAAGGTCGAGCACAACAGGGGCCTGTGGGAGGTGCCCTCCGGGAGGGTGGAGAGGGGAGAGGGGCCGGAGGAGGCCGCCCTCAGGGAGCTGGAGGAGGAGACTGGGCTGGTGCCCGAGGGGCCGCTGACGCCCTGCGGCACGCACTACTTCAGGAGGGAGGACGCGCCCCTGATCGGGAGGGTGCACTACTTCCTTGCCCCCGTTAAGGGGGAGCCCAGATTGGGATGGGAGCACGTGGAGTACATGTGGACCGGCCCAGAGCTGCCCAACGATACGGTGCCGAGGCTGAGGGAAATAGTGAGGGAGTGCCTTGAGAGGCTACCTCGTGAGCCCTAGGGGTACCTCCATCGACTTTATGGACCCCTCCTCCTCGAGGATCGCCAGGACCTCCTCCACGTCCTCCCTCCTGCAGAAGATGCCGACGACGTAGACCATACCATCGCCGGACTCGGCCGGAAAATGGAATGTGTGGAGCGCGAGCTCCTTCTGTGCGCACCTGCCCAGCGCCCTTTCCGCCGCGTCCCTGTCAGGCAGGGAAGAGATTATCAGGGAAAACACGGAGAATCAATGATGAACGATTTAAATATCCATTGGGGTTGAAGGGCTGCGGGGGTTGCCGAGCCAGGTCAAAGGCGCTGCCTTGAGGGGGCAGTCCCGTAGGGGTTCGAGGGTTCGAATCCCTCCCCCCGCACCACGTCAAGGTTTTGAATCCGAGGGCGTTATGAGGACCGCGGGGGTTGCCGAGCCAGGTCAAAGGCGCGGGATTTAGGGTCCCGTCCCGAAGGGGTTCCGGGGTTCGAATCCCCGCCCCCGCACCAGGGAGGTGAACGGTTGAGGGACTTCGAGGGTTTCCTGAGGAGGAGGGTTCTGCAGGCCGCCGCTGCGGCCCTCATCCTGGTCCTCATTGAGGCCCTCGTGGCCCACCTCAGGCCGGGGTGGAGGCTCATCAAGATCGGAAACGAGATGTTTCTCCTCAGCGCCCTGGTCCAGGTGGACGCATCCATCTTCGCCATCGTCGTTTCGCTGACGCTCATCATGGCGGAGATCATCTCCACGAGCTACTCCGTGGACCTGTTAGACGTCCTCTTCCGGGAGAAGAGGCTTAAACTCTTCGTCATCCTGTACGGCCTGGTAATCTTCCTGGGGATCCTCGTCCTGAAGTTCGTCTCCGAGAGCCTTGTCTCGGACTTCTTCGTCTTCCTCACCATAACCCTATCGGCGGTGGCCTTCGAGAGCCTCTGGC
>QMSR01000104.1 GCA_003649695.1 Thermoplasmata archaeon | reverse complement strand
CACATAGTCGCGAAGTTAGTGAGGCAAGGTCATGAAGTAACCGTCGTAGACAACCTTTCAAGACCCTCCCCAAGGGGGCTAGCGACGCTCAAGCAACTTAACGTGAACCTGCTTAAGGCAGACATAACGGACTACGCCACGATTCATGAAGCCCTAAGGCGCTTAAGGCCCGACGCTGTAGTGCATGCGGCCGCGCTAATAGATGTTGCTGAGAGCGTCGAGGAGCCGCACACGTACATGCACGTCAACGCGGAAGGGACTGCCGCGGTGGCTAGGGCAGCGATCAGTGCTGACGTGAGGAGGGTGATCTACCTGAGTTCGGCTGCGGTATATGGTGTCCCGAAGTACTTGCCCGTGGATGAGGGGCACCCGACGAAGCCAATATCGCCTTACGGGGCTTCGAAGCTCGCGGGTGAGCTCGTCCTCGAGAGTCTAATGGGTAGCTTGGGGAAACCTGAGTACGTTACTCTACGTTTATTCAACGTGTACGGGCCGGGGCAGAACCCTTCAAGCCCTTACTCCGGGGTCATAACGAAGTTCATCCACGCAGTAACGGGCGGAAAGGAAATAGTGATATACGGTGACGGTGAGCAGAGCCGGGACTTTATACATGTTGAGGACGTGGCGGAGGCCGTGATTAAAGCACGAACTGCTACTGAAGCGTGCGTGACCCTAAACATAGGGACGGGGACGAGAACCACTATCAACGAGCTGGCTAAGTTGGTGATGGGCGTGGCGGAGAAGGAAGTCCCGGTTAAGTACGCCCCGCCTAGGAAGGGCGACATAAGGCACAGCGTCGCGTCAATAGAGAAGGCTAGGAAGGTGTTGGGGTGGGAGCCCAGGGTAGGGCTTATTGAGGGGTTAAGGACTCTTCTCGAGGCCGTCGACACCCAATGTAAGTAACCTGCCCTTAACGCCGTAGCTTACGTCGTCGTGAAGCACGTTAACAGCGTCAACGATCAGTGGCTCACACCCAGACAGCTCGATGATGGTAGATACCTTAAGCCCCCTGTAGGCCGTGTGCCTAACACACACGATCACAAGCAACGAGTCCTTGAGGGCTTCACGCAGGTTGTTGGTTAAGCCCACACCTAACCCGCTTAGGTAGTCATCCTTAGTTACGAGCGGGTCATGCACGATGATGTCTCTGTATCCCTTACTGAGGAGGGCGGAAATTACGTCATGCGTCGGTGATAGGCGGGGGTCGTCAATGTCTTCTCTGAAGGCGTCGCCGAGAACAGCTACCCGCACGTCCTTAGGCTTTAGTCTGTGCTTAGTAAGTAGCTTGTGAGCTAGTTCAGCGACGGTCGATGGCATTGACTCGTTAATGATCCTCGCAAGCTTCGTTAACTCCGTCGAGACCCCGGCCCTTACCGCCTCACTCATTAGGAAGTAGGGGTACGAGGGTATGCACGGCCCGCCCACGCCTGGTCCGGGCAGGAGTAGGTGGCAGTAAGGCTGTGTGTTGGTTGCCTCCCTAACCTCGTAGTAGTTAACGCCTAACGCCTGAGCCACTAAGGCGAGCTCGTTGGAAAGCGCTATCACTACGTCCCTATACACTCCCTCAGCAAGCTTCTCGAACTCTGCTGCGGTTGTTGAGGAGAGCCTCACGACACCCTTACGGGCGACTAGTGAGTAGAGGCGTGTCACGGCGTCGAGGCTACGTGGGCCTACCCCGGCCACGATCTTGGGGTAGTTTTCCTCAAGGTCTCTTAAAGCTCTGCCGACGTAGACGCGTTCCGGGCTGTAGGCGAGGAGGAAGTCCTCCTCGGCTCTTAACCCGCTCGTGGATTCTAGGACGGGTTTAGCGACATGCTCGGTGGTGCCTGGCGGCGCGCTGGACTCGATCACTACTAGGTCTCCGGTGCTTAGCCCCTCACCTATGGAGGTTAGTGCGTCGACGAATGCGTTGAGCCTCACGGTCTTGCGGTTCCGGTCGAAGTGTATGGGGACCGTAACTACCTTGATCTTTGATTGGCGGGACGCCTTGACAGCGTCACTCATTAATTTCAAGGCACCCGTTTTGAGGCCCTTAACAATGGCTTCCCTGACCTCTGTCTCGAAGAACTTCACGCGACTCTCCCGAATATCGCTTAGCTTACCCTCATCGATATCGACACCAATTACATTAAGACCGCGTCTGAGGAAAGCGGCGGTTAACGCCCTACCAACGTACCCCATGCCGTAAACAGCTATCCACGCCTCACCACTAACGACCGCATCCACCGGGTCACGATTGCTTACACTCAATACCGAACTCCTCAAGAGGTGGTTACTCGACCCAAATTAACGTTGGCGGGAACCTCATTCTTTTAAGTAAAGCGTCTAAGTAGGTTAGGGTCGGTAACCATGAAGTGCTTAGAGAAAGGCTTGGTCGCGTGGTTCACGGGCCTCCCTGCAAGCGGTAAGACGACTGTGGCCTCCTTGGTCAAGGAGGAATTAAGCAAGGCGGGGTACAGAGTGGAGCTCCTGGACGGGGACTGGGTCAGGAAAACAATAAATGTCGGGGCAGGCTTCACGAAGGAGGAAAGGGAACGCCACCTCCTTAGGGTCGCGTGGATAGCGAGGCTACTAGCGAGGAACGGCGTGATAGTCCTATGTAGCTTCGTGTCACCCTACAGGGACGTGAGGAAGAAGATCAGGGACATCATAGTTGAGGAGGTCCCCTTCCTGGAGATCTGGGTTAAGTGTAGTGTCGAGGAATGCATTAGGAGGGATCCGAAGGGATTGTACAAGAAGGCGTTGAGGGGTGAGATACAGCACTTCACAGGCATAAGTGACCCGTATGAGCCGCCGGAGAACCCCGACCTAGTGATAGATACTGAGCGCGACCCGCCTGAGAAGAATAAGGAGGCCGTACTTAACCTGCTTAGGAAGTATGGAATTGAGGTTTAAGTCAGAGTATGTTTTCTTGATTGCCTCTTCAGACACATACTCGAGGGTTTTCCATGACATTAAGAGTAATTATTTTTAATTAGTTATAATTATAGATCATTAGGGGAAAGAACGTGCTAGAGCCAGCATCGCTAGCGTGGACAGCAACCCTAATCGCCTTAGCGCTGACGACGCAGTACGTCAGCGGCGTCATAGGGATGGGGTACGGAACGATCTTGACGCCAGTACTCATACTTTTAGGGGTTAACCCGCACGATGCTGTTTCCTCAGTAGTTGTTTCACAGTTGGTGGGGAACTCTGTGCTCTCCCTCATGCATCATAGGTTTGGGAACGCTGACCTAAGGCCGGGAGGTGAGGAGTCAAGGCGGGCCATGATATTAGGGGTTTCAGGGATAGTGGGCCCGTTCGCTGCCGTGTTCCTCATGCTACGCATGCCAGCAAACTTACTTAAGGCATACGTAGCTATCCTAATGCTATCCATGAGCGTGCTGGTCGTGTTGAGCAGGAGAGTCAGGGTTAAGTACTCGACCAAGAAGCTTTTCCTCATAGCCGTTATCGCAAGCTTTAACAAGGGATTAACCGGCGGTGGGTACGGCCCCGTAGTGACTACCGGGCAACTAATACTTGGGATCAATCCGAAGTCGGCTGTTGCCGTCACGTCCATGGCAGAATTCATAACTGAGGTAACGGCTGTTACCTTGTATGGGTTTGCCGGGCTACTTAACCCAGCACTCATAGTACCGATGACCGCCGGAACGGTGCTGAGCGCGCCGCTAGTGGCTAAGACCGTTAAGGTCGCGCCAAACACGACCTTAAGGAGGGTCATAGCGGCAGGCATGACTTTCCTGGCCTTAGCCGTGCTCGTGAAGGCGCTCGCCATGTTGTAAGGAATACGAACACCCTCGAGCCATACTGTACGTTCACGCAAACACTCTTATTGGGGAACAACCCCTCATTAGATTGAGGGTCAGTAAGATGGGAGAGGAAACCGTAAGCATCGAGATATCGAGGGAGCTCTACGAGAAAGTGAAGAAGTACATTGAGGAGAACGGGGGGT
>QMSR01000103.1 GCA_003649695.1 Thermoplasmata archaeon | reverse complement strand
GATAAGTATATATTTTGTGAACCCGCCGCAAATAATTCGGTGCGGATGTATTTGTCGTTTTTTATGAGAAATTCGCCGGCGGCGGTTAATTTTGCGAAATTGAATGTCCTGTCGTGAAGGGAATATATGTTGTTTTGCAGGCAAATTAGATTTCTGCCGGAGTAGTATCTAAATTCCACGCTTCCTATGTAATAATCCTGCTTTTTGCTTTTGTTTAACCCGGCGTGATAGGTGAATTTTGGGATAATGTGTATGTTGTCTAAAACTATCGGTATGCCTATGGTCAGGTTGTCATCCGCTTCGGTCTGGGTTTCATCAAACTCTTCGGAATTCATCAGGTTTAATTTGTAGTGATTTGATATAAATAGATGTTTCCTCTGGTATTGTATATACATTTCCTGATGTATAAGTTTTTTAAACTGATGATTTTGAATCCATGTTGGGCGTTTTTGCGGCTTTTCAATCATATATTCAGAGTAGAAATTGCCGGTATTAAGAGCAAAAGATATGCCCATATGCGAATACACCGAGCCGCACCCGAAGAAGTGAACTATAAAGTTTTTTCCATACCCAAAAAACTGCATTCTCTTGGCGGTAATGTCCTCTGGCGAGCGAAATTCCTTGCCTATTTTGGCGTATCCAGAGAATTCAAGTGAATACAGCGGAAGTATGGATAGTAAAATTGTTATAATTACGGCATAACAAGCGCCCCTGTTGGACAGATGTCTGTGCATTCTCCACATCCCGTGCACTTTTCTATATCAATAACCGGTTTCCCGTTCTCAAAATGGATTGCATCATATCTGCATACTGACATACAATCTCCACAGCCTATGCACTTTGTCTCGTCAAGGACGGGGAAATTTATATGTTCGCATCCCCAGATGGTTAGAATTGCTATAATGATGATTAAAAATGCCAGTATGTATTTGAGCCGCTTCATATTAGAATTTTATAATATACCTGTGGATTGCGTTTCTCGGGCAGCGGGAGACACATTCCCCACAGCACTCGCACCTTTCCGGGTCAATCACATACACCCCGAGGGAGGAATTGTATGAGATTGCGCCATAACTGCAGGTGGAATAGCATCTCCCACACGATATACAGCGTTCCGCCATAATTTGATACACCTGCTTGAAGGCAATTATATTGGAGTTGTCGCTTACATTTCCGGCAATATCAACGCATATTGCGCAAATATAGTTTATTTCCCCCGGAATATATACAGATGAAGCAAGAGTTAGTGTTTCAATTTCCCCGCCAACTGGCGAATATATCACCATTGAGTCGTAATTGGTGAACATACTGTCCGCTGAAATTTTCACTATGCAACTTGATAGGGAATCGTCGGGCATCGTAAAGTAGATAGTGGGCGATTCACAGTATCCCTCAATTATGTTCAAATCCGTTATCGCCGGCGGCGGGACGGTATCCGGCGGTGGAGAGGAGGTGTCTGTGGTGTCGGCGGTCAGTGTGCTGCAGCAGACCACATTGGACAGCGCCGACCAGTTCCCGGCGGTGTCGCAGCCTTTCACTCCGAAACAGTAGAAAACCCCGGGTTCAAGTCCGCCGACGCTTGCTGTGATTCTGTCTCCGCCGGGGAAGATATCATCGCTGAAGACCGTGGCGCTGTCCCACAGTTGTTCCGTGAGGGTGTCCCTCGCAAAACGCAGGGAGAATTTCTGGGCATCATCAACTGCGCCCCACGAGAGGACACAAAATGTGTCGCCGACCTCGTCTATGGATAAATCCGTCACGCTTGCGGGCGGGATTGTGTCCGCCGGCGGGTTTTCGTCGGAGGTGTCCGTGGTGCTGTCAATACTGTCGGTGCAGGAGAAAAAGGTCATCGCCCCCAAAATTGCCGCCGTTATCACAAAAATTGTGCCCCAGAGTCTGCTGGATTTCATATACGGCTCCTGGGCTGTTATTTTGTCGCCCCGAACTTTTTGGGCACCGTGTGGCGGTTTATTATCGGGACAAGAAGGTTCATAAGCAAAATTGAATACGACACGCCCTCGGGATATCCGCCCCAGCGCCGGATGACGACTGTCAGAATTCCACAGCCGATGCCGAAAATCCATCTGCCGGATTTGGTGATAGGGGAGGTCACCATATCGGTCGCCATAAACAGGGCGCCCAGCATCAAGCCGCCGCTGAAGATATAGAACAGTATGTTCATCTTGAACAGTCCCTCGGGACTGCCGAAAATCCATCCCAGAATTGCCGCAGTTCCTATGTATGCCACCGGGATTCGCCAGTCCACAAAACCACGGATGAGGAGATACACAAATCCGATGAGCAGAAGCAGTGCCGAGGTCTCGCCGATAACTCCGCCCACATTGCCGAAAAACAGATTGGGCCAGGAGGAATAGAGTTGGTGGAGAACCTGTTTTGCCTGGGCGATTTTCTCCGGCGATGCGCTGGGGTCGGAGAGGGTTTTGCCCACGAATACCTTGAGGACATTGAGCGGGGTGGCGCCGGTTATCGCATCAATTTTGGTGGCAAAACCCGGAATTGAGCCGCCCCGTGGCGCAACCCACTTTGTGGTCATATACACGGGCCAGGACGCCATCAGAAAAGCCCTGCCCAAAAGCGCCGGGTTGATGAAGTTGTTCCCCAGCCCGCCGAAAACCTGCTTGCCGAAAATTATTCCGAAGGCGGCGCCGACAAACGCCATCCACCACGGGACTCCCGGGGGAAGGTTAAACGCCAGAAGTATTCCGGTTATCACGGCGCTGCCGTCATAGACGGTGATTTTTTTGCCGGTGAGCCACTGGAAAGCCGCCTCACTCACCACAGCCCCTATTACTCCCCACATAATCAAATACAGCGCACGCCATCCGAAAAAATACACCGAACCCGCTATCGCCGGCACCAGCGCCAGAACCACATTCCACATTATCGTCGGCGTGGAAACGCCTTTCTTTATGTGCGGAGAGGATGAAACCAAAAATTTATCCGCCAATTTTTCCCCCTTTGATTCCGTTCAAAAGAAGTATTCAACTATATCCTCAACCCCGCTTTCAGGCAAGGAAATTTTTGCCAGCATTTATGCCCGGAAAATTGCGCTTCCTATTCGCAGTATCGTGGCTCCATACTCAATCGCTATCTGCCAATCGTTGGTCATCCCCATAGAGAGTTCGGTCACCTGCTCCAACCCCTGCGACTGCAGTTTTTCACGAAGTTTGAGGAGTGTGGAAAAACTTTTTTCTATCAGACCTCGGTCGTCGGTGAAGGGCGCCATAGTCATAAGTCCTCGCAGGGCGAGGTTCGGGCAGTTTTCGGCGATAAAGTGCGCAACCTCCTCAACCTCCTCGGGCGGCACGCCGAACTTTGTCTCCTCGCCGCTTGTGTGAACCTCAATGAGGATATCCTGAACGATGTTCTTCCGGGCACAGCGCTTGTCAATCTCTTCTGCAATCCGGGCGGAATCAACAGAATGCACCAGAACAAATGTCCCGATGATTTTATTGATTTTGTTCTTCTGGATGTGTCCGATAAAGTGCCAGTTTATATCGTCTGGAAGGGCGGCGATTTTTGGCAGTGCCTGCTGGACATAGTTTTCGCCGAAATCCCGCTGTCCTGCCTCGTATGCCTCACGAATCTGCGGAATATCCGCATACTTGGTCACAGCCACAAGTTTTATCTCATCCGGATTCCTTCCGAACTTTTCGCTCGTTTGGCGAATCTGCTCCAGAAGTTTTATAAGATTTTCTTTGACTGACATCTTATGCCCCCGGGTTTATCTCAAACCGTCTGAATTCGTCGGCAAGTTTTTTTGCGGAGTTGAACTTTGCCCTTGCATCGGGCGGAAGCGTCTCCTCATCTATTGAATTTATGAGTTCGTAAGCCCTCTTTAGAAGTTCGCTGTCCCGAAGGAAAGGATACAGCCCCAGAGCGGAGATTTTTATCCTGAGAGCGAGGTCAGGCGGAAAACGGTTGCTGACTGTAAGGGCGAGTTCAAACAGTTTTTCCGCCAGTTGGGTGGCTTTTGGTTCAAGATGCTGG
>QMSR01000102.1 GCA_003649695.1 Thermoplasmata archaeon | reverse complement strand
GGTCCTCGACCAGGACCCTGTGGGGGACCCGGGGATCCAGGCCACCCCAAATGGCCTCTGCGGGATTCCTGCCGTCCACCGAGAGCACGACGACGCCGGGCTTCACGCCCTGGACGTCCAGCTCTGAGCCCTTGGCGACTGCCGTGATGAGTAGGCCATTCGCCGTTGGGGCTATCCCAGCGGACATGATGAGGAGCGCCGAGACGGCCAGGGCGGCCAGGGCGAGGTTCGAGCCGGGTCCAGCGGAAAACACCTTCTCCGCCACCAGCGGGTGGGTTTCCTCCACCTTCTCCCTGGGCTCAACATAGGCCCCCAGGGGGAGGAGCACCAGGATTAGGCCGACCTCCGTGACCCCAAGCCCCTCCCTCTCCATCACGATCCCGTGGGAGAGCTCGTGCACGGATATAGCGAGGGCGAGGGAGAATATGCCCAGGAAGACCGGGATATACGGGTTGATCCCGGGGAGGGCCAGGACCTCCCTCACCCCGACGGAGAAGCCCCTGCTCAGGGAGAGGTAGGCCTCGTAGGCCAGGAGGGCGAAGCCCACCACCCCAACGGGGAGGACTAGGTGCCTCGTCGCCGAGAGGGCCCTCGCCAGGAGGGGCCTCCTGAAGGCCCTGTCGAGCTTCCCCCTGGCCAGGGGCAGGAGGAGGATCGGTCCCTCCCTCTTGAGCCTGAACTTCCTCGACAGGAATACGGCCGCGGACCACCAGACCATGAATAGGGCGAGGATGAGCAGGATTCGCATCTACTCCCACCAGTCCAGTCCTGGGGTGCGGAGGGAGAGCTTGGGGCCGGGAAAGGGGATGCGCTTGTGCCTCGTCCTGCGGACCCTCTCGATGATGCCCTTGACCAGCGCGGGGTCGTGCCCCCTCTCCACTATCTCCTCCTCGCTGAGCCCCAGCTCCAGGCCGTAGAGTATGGGGTCTATCTCGGAGTAGGGTGCCCCCAGTTCCTCCTCATCCGTCTGACCCTCCCAGAGGCCGGCACTGGGCTTTTTCTCCAGGACCTCCTCCGGGATCCCCAGCTCCCTGGCAAGTGCGACTACCTGCGTCTTGTAGAGGTCCTTGATGGGGTAGAGGTCCGCTGCCCCATCACCGTACTTGGTGAAGTATCCAAGCATGATCTCGCTCTTGTTCGAGGCGCCCAGGACCAGGAGCCCCAGGTCGTTGGCGACGCTGTAGGCGACGACCATCCTCAGCCTGGCCTTGACGTTCCCGAGCACCACCTTCTTGCCGCCCAGGTGGGAGAAGTGGAAGGCCAGCGGCCCGATCGGCCAGGCGATCAGGGAGAATCCCCTCTTCTCGGCCAGGCCCCTGAGGAGCTCGAAGTTCCGATCGTCCTTTGGCTCCTCCTCCGGCATGTAGAGGGCAAGGACCTTCCTCTCCCCCACCGCCCTGAGGGCAAGCTCCAGGACCACCGTGCTGTCCAGGCCCCCGCTCACGGGGACCACGAAGCCCCTCGAGCCCGCCTGCTCGAGGTAGTCCGAGAGGAACCTCGTTATGACCTCAACGGCGTCCTCCGGGGGAGGTGGAACCTCTATCACGGTGGTTTAAGGGTCCGCACCATTAATATGGGACGTGGAGGAAAGGGTGGTCCTGGTCAGGCTGGGGGAGCTGACCCTCAAGGGGCCCAAGGCGAGGGAGGAGATGGTGAGGATCCTCATCGGGAACATCGTTCACAGGTTCAGGGAGAGGGGGGCGGAGATGGTGTACAGGAGGGAGGGTGGTCGCCTCTACGTGCACACCCCGGACCTGGGGACGGCCAAGTGGGTCCTATCCAGGTCCTTCGGCGTGAGGTCCTTCTCGCCCTCCATAATGGTGGACGCGGAGCTGGGGTCCATCCTGGAGGCAGCCCTCTCCGAGATCCCCGAGGAATTCTCGGGCACCTTCGCGGTGCGCGTCAGGAGGCGCGGCGACTTCCCCCTCACCTCGCAGGAGACCGCCGCTAGGCTGGGGGAGGGCATACTGGGGGCCAGGCCGGGCGCCAGCGTGGACCTCGAAAACCCCGACCTCGAGGTCGGGGTCGAGATAAGGGGGAGCATAGCCTACGTGTTCACGCACTGGTGCCCGGGCCCAGGGGGACTACCGCTGGGGAGCGAGGGGACGGCCGTGGCCTACGTGGACTCCGCAGAGGGGGCCCTGGCGGCCTGGCTCGTGCTCAGGAGGGGTGCGAGGCTGAGAATCTTCTCCCCCTCCGGGGAGGGCGAGGTGCTCAGGGACTGGTGCCACCTCTGTCCCTTCCTGTGCGGATCCCTGCAGGACGCCGCCGAGGACGCCAGGAAGAAGGGCTACGGGCTCGTCCTCCCCCGGCCGGCCGGGGTGGACGCCACCCAGCTCCTCCCCCTCAGCTCCCTCGCGGTGCGGGAGTTCATGGAAGTCATGCTCAGGGGCCCTGGTCCCTGCAGGAGGACACGAACGATTTATAAGTGAGGCCCAATTACGGAGGGGATCGGGATGGCCCCCTCCGGGATGTACGGGCACATTAGGGAGCTCTGGAAGAGGCCCAGAGACGGTATTCTCGCCGAGATCCAGAGGATGAGGCTGATAGAGTGGAGGAGGGGGCCCGCCATCGTGAGGGTTCCCAGGCCCACGAGGCTGGACAGGGCCAGGGCACTGGGCTACAAGGCCAAGCAGGGGGTCTTTGTGGTCAGGGTCAGGGTCCGCAGGGGCGGCCTCAGGAAGCCGAGGCCCAGGAAGGGGAGGAGGCCCAAGAGGATGGGCGTCCTCAAGATCACCATGGAGAAGAGCATTCAGAGGATCGCCGAGGAGAGGGCCGCCAGGAAGCACCCCAACGCGGAGGTCCTGAACTCCTACTACGTGGGCGAGGACGGCCTCTACAAGTACTACGAGGTGATCATGGTGGACCGCTCCCACCCCGCGGTGCTCGCCGACAAGGACCTCAGCTGGATCGCGGAGCCCCAGCACAGGGGGAGGGCCTTCAGGGGCCTCACAAGCGCGGGGAAGAAGGGGAGGGGTCTGAGGAAGAAGGGGAAGGGCGTGGAGAAGAACAGGCCCTCCATTAGGGCGTCCAAGCGGAAGGCCAAATGAGCAGGTAGAGGAAGAGCGCGTAGGCAACGATCATAATTACCCCCTCCAGCCTGCTTATCCTCCTGTCGTTCGCAATGAGCACGTGGGTCAGGGCTGAGGCGAAGAGCATGGCGGGGATCGCCCTCCCCATGAAGACCCCCTCCGAGACCCTTATAGGGGATACCAGGGCGCAGACGCCCGTGATGACGAGGACCGTGTAGATGTTCGTCCCGAAGACGTCCCCCAGGAGGGCCTCGGTCTCTCCCTTCCTGGCCGAGAGTATGCCGAAGACCGTCTCGGGGAGTGAAGATCCTATTCCGAACATGATCAGGGAGAGGACCGACTCCGGTACCCCGAGGGACTCCGCAATCGAAACCCCTCCCCTCACGACCCCCTCCGCCCCAAGCAGGGCCAGGGCCACGAGCACTGGGGCCGGCAGCAGGATCCTCCACCTCACCCTCCCCCTCTCCCCCTTCCTCGAGGAGACGACGAGGTGCATGTAGGGGACGTAGGCTGCGATGAGTATCAGGCCGTCGGTCCTGGACAGCGTCCCGTCCACGGAGAGGAGAAGGAGGAGGGCGCTGGAGAAGATCATCCAGGAAGAGTCCCTCTCCTCCGCAATAACCCTGATCCGGTAGGGCCTGATGATGGCCGGTGCCCCCAGGACAACGAGGAGGGTGAAGATGTTTGACCCGAGGATCGTCCCCAGGGCGACGGCCCCGTGGCCCGATAGGGTGGAGAGGAGCGAGACCCCGAGCTCTGGCATGGACCCGAGGGTGCTCATGACCAGGATCACCGCCGCCAGCAGGCCGGCCCCCTTGGCGGCCTTCCCGAACAGGGATACCAGCTTCTCGCTTGAGTAGAGGAGAATGGCGAGGCCTCCGGCGAACATCGCGGCTGAAACAGGTAAGGGGTACAACGAACCCTGAACGTTCGTGAACTATTTACCCATCAGCCTCAGGAGCCTCTCCCTGCACCTGGGACAG
>QMSR01000101.1 GCA_003649695.1 Thermoplasmata archaeon | reverse complement strand
TTGCACTCGCAATGTTTACAAAGCGCGACGGTCTTTCAGACAGCGAAATCCGGCAGCTGCAACAGCGTTACATTTTCAGTTTGAATCAGCCCATGCGCTCAGGTGTCCAGTCTCTGTTTAGTAACGTGTCGATTTACGATAAGAACCTCTTGGAAACGACTTTTTCGTGTCGTCAGGGGGTTGACTTTGATGAGGTTAGGCGAGTCCAACGCATTTTCGCGGAGTTGGTATCAGAAGGTGTTGACGGACTTCCCTACAAGTTTCCCGTTTTGACCGCGAACATCTTCACGGGTGATGGAATTGACCAGTATTTTGTCGATCAGTTGGCCGAGTGGAATACTCCTCTCGGCGCTTGGAACATTTACGCGGACAAGCGCCCTCGCACACTCATGTGTTGTAGGCTTTCTTTGGATACCTCTAATCCGATTTTCTTCAACACTTTTGGGTCTGGGGATGTGAAGACGGGTTCCACGCGGGTGGTGACACTCAACCTCCCACGCGTTGCGATAAAGGCCAAAGGCAACCCCGAGAAGTTTTGGGAGATTTTGGAGGAAACGGTCGAAAGAGCGCACCAGTTGATTTTGGCACATCGTGATATTTTGGTCGACAGGATCTCACGCGGGTTTTTGATGTTTTTCGACTATGGCTTTATGAGTTTGGAAAGGATGTTTTCGACTTTTGGTGTGATTGGATTGTTCGAGATGGCTCGTTACATGGGCAAACAAACTTTTTCTGAAATCTTTTCCTTTGTGGGCGAGGTTTTGGACCGGATCGAGGGAAAGGCTCGACAGTTTACCGAGCAAGATGGATTTATCTACAACGTGGAAGCTGTCCCTGCCGAGCAAGCCGCTTTCACTCTCGCCAAGCTCGACGAAATCGAGTTCGGTGAGGATCGTTACGTGGGAGTGGGGTACTCCAATCAGTTTATTCCTCTTTATGAGGACGTTACTTTGAAGGAGCGCATCGACTACACAGGGATGTTGGATTCTAAGACTTCTGGCGGAGGGATTTTACACTTAAACATCGGTGAAAAAATCAGTCAACAGCAAATGAAGACGCTGATTGAATACGCAATTCGTAAAGTCATTTACTTTGCGATCAACTACGTCGCTAATATCTGTAACAGGTGTTCCACGAGATTTATTGGGTTGACTTCTTGTCCTAAGTGTGGAGAAGATGAGGATGTAGACAGAATTACCCGAGTCGTAGGGTATTATGTACCTTTAAGGAATTGGTCTCGTGAAAGACGCAAAGAGTTCGAAACGCGTTTTTTCTACAGAAGTACTTCCTGAGGTAAACTACACTCTGCGCAAGGCAGGGTTGATGTCCCTAATAGGGGAGAACTGCTTGATCGGTTCTCCCCTATTAGATTTTTTGTCTCGTAAAGGACCGGGCTGTTACGATTTGAGACAGTTTACTTCTCGACGAGGTCTTCGTTGGTTATTGGAACGGGGACTTGCTCGACGCTTGGGTAACAGCTCGATCGTTTTGTTCAAACCTCTCTTTGGAGAAGTAACATGGAAAAAACGCTAATTCCATGGTCGGTGTTGGACGAGTTTAAGAAGGTGATCGCGTGCTTTCGAGGTAGAGTTGACTATGTTGTTGGAATTTTGCGCGGAGGCGCTTTCCCTGCGATTTGCGCGTCGCATACGCTTGAAGTACCCGTTTATTGGTTTAAGGCGTCGTCTTACACCTCCGAAGGTCAGAAGATGCCATTAGTCGTATCCAATATGGACGCTCCTTTGAGGTTTCAGGATAAGGTGTTGGTGGTGGATGACATTTACGATACAGGTGAGACTTTGCGTTTCGTCACTGACTTCATTTCTTCCTTAACAGGGCGTTCTCCTTTTCGTGCCGTTTTGGTCACGAAGCGTCCTGTTGAGTGTATAGAGAGGGGAGTTTTGTTTGTGCGTGAGGTACAAGGTTGGGTTGTTTTTCCATGGGAAGTAAAGGAGGGGGTAAATGTCGAGAAGGTACACGGAGGAGGATCACAAGAAATGGGAGGAGCTGTACCTCCAAGGTAATTCCTTAACGAAGGTCGCCCGCCTTTGTGGTTGCGACGTTTCCACGATTTATCAGGCGCTGAAGAAGAGAGGAGTAAAGTTTAGACACGAGCTTCGCCCCGTCACGACCCTCGAGGTTGCTCGTTGGGTTAAGGTGTACTTGGAAACCGGCGATCTTGGAAAAGTCTTGTCCACGACGGACAGGAGCGAGCTAACGGTTTTGAAACACTTGGTCAGGGCACTGCGTGAGTATGCATTACGATCCCAAAAAGGACCTTAAAAGTATTCGACGGATTCGCTTGCTTTTCCGTTTGGCTGAAAAGGTGGTGGGTCCTTTGGATTTCAACGAACAGGGACTTGCGAAAATCGCGCGATCACCTCATCCTCGCGCTCAGCGAATTTCTAGGTTGATCCGTCGTGAGTTGGAAAAGCTTCTTGAACGCCACCACCCCCTTCTTGTGTGGATTGTCGAGAGCTTCGAGGTGCCGGACCAGAACACTTTTCAGGAGTACTATTCTGAAGCTGTAGATGGTTTTTTGCACGCTTTGTTCAAGTTCGACGAAGGGAAAGGTGTGAAGTTCGCCACTTATGCCACGATTTGGGCGCGCAGTCGCATTGGGTCGTTAGCTGAGCGTAACAAGGAGTTTGGTCGGTTTTTTGACGAGGGATTGCCGCCTCGCAGTGCGCGTGTGTACCCTGACAATGCTTTGCATCTTGACGTTAGGAGCGCGTTTGAGTCTCTCAAAGAACGCGACAAAATGATAGTGTGGAAGTACGCGGTGCTTGGTTACACTTACGAGGAGATTGCAAAGGAATACGGAGTTTCAAAGCAAAGAATAGAGCAGGTGTACAAAAGATGCCTGAGAAGAATGAGAGAAAAACTGTCATCTTAGGTTTTTGTCGGATATTTTCCGGTTGGGTTCCATGCGCTATTCTCTCGTGGCGGGCCCCACGGATTGATCACTTTCACATACCTGAGGAGCGCGATTCAGTCGAGGCGAAGTTAGGACGGTTGTTCGAGAGATACTTTGACTCACGTCGGTACATCTTCTCGAAGCGTTTCGCCGATCGGCAGGGAGACCAGATTCTCAAGATTTACGAGGTCCCTTTGAACTTCGAAAAGATTGAGGAAGCGCTTCGTCTTTTACGATTCTTTATGGCTTTGGAGGGCGTTGCATGAAGAAGAGCTGTGGTAACTGCTTTCGACTGAGGGCACTGATTCCGGTTATTCGTGGTAGAATTTGTTACGAACAGGTTAAGAAGGTGTGGTGTGATGCGAACGTTCCCCTTCCTTCTAATACAACTGACTTGAGTAAGATCGCCCGTTCGGGTGCGTTCGTTCAACGCGCCAAGACCTGTCCCTTTTGGGAAGGTGAAGAGGGTGAAGAGTAAGGAGGAGGAAGATGGGGGATGAGAAAAAATGCTATGAACTTGACTTCGTATGCCACAATACGAAATGTCGGTATTGGGAGAAGATGACTCCTGAGGGTGAGCGTTTGTATGGGAACTGCACTTTACGCGTCGCGAACGAGGGTCCGCATACGCTCGGGGAGATTTCAACGATTTTGGGGGTTACGAAGGAACGCGTGCGTCAACTTGAAGCACAAGCTTTGCGTAGACTCGCGTTTCAAGCGACCAAAAGAGGATTGGATAGCGCTTTGGAGGAGTTTATCACTGAGTTTTACGGGGATGTCACTCGCTGGCCTCCGGGTGCTCATAGCACTCACAGTGGAAGGCGAACGGAGGAAGACGAGATGGCGTACATTCGCGTGGGGAATGACATTTTTCTCGAGTTTGTGAAAGATAAATACAAAAGCGCACTGAGTAAAAAGATCGCGTGTGCTCGTGCTTCGTGTATGGTAAACCTGGCCGCGTGCATGCTTTGTCGGTATCGTTCCAAGTGTATCTTCGTTGATGAGAAGTGGCGTAACGCCGACCCAAGCGAGTTCTTTATCGAAAACATTACAAACATCGACGCATTGGTCGAATCGTGTCGCACGGGGAGGGCACGTAAGGCTTCAAAGGCCCAGAAGATTTTGGAGGTGTATCGAGAA
>QMSR01000100.1 GCA_003649695.1 Thermoplasmata archaeon | reverse complement strand
TCCCTCCTTTTAAAACTCTTCAGGTGGAAGCAACTACCGTCAAGTCCTTAACAAACTTTACTAACTTCGAAAAAAGAGTGTTAGGGTGCTCTTTTTCCCACTCTTCGCTCACCTCAAAGCCGTTGCGGCGCATCATTTCACCCCAAAAGTGCACGCTGTAAACGCCCAACTTCTGAAGGTCGCTTATTGAAAGGGGCGTGTCTGAGAAGACGCACCTCCACTGCTGCCAAGGAATAGGATAGAAAATTTTAGCGTCGTAACTAACGTTAAGCTTGCTGCGGAACTCGAACAGCCAACGCGAGCCTACACAGTTGAAGTCGTTTGGGTTGTACCGCTCTGCGAAGTGCTGCCACATGTAGGTGAAAACAGGGTGATCTTGGCGTGCGTAAATCATACCATTGTTTATCCCGCGTACACTTTCTGCTACAAGGAACGAGTCGCGAAGAGGAAGCGTGCGAAAGCTTTGGATAGCGATCTGGTCTACGTCGGCGTAAAACCCGCCGAGTTTCGACAAAATGTAATAGCGGAAAAAGTCGGCTTTGTGGGTAACTTCATACCGACCTTTAATTTTGCTGTAAATGGAAAACGCCTTTGAGTCCAGGACATCGTGTGCATGCACGTACGTTACGCCTTCGGGAGGGCGGTAAGGTATGGTTCCGTCGTGGAAGAAAACCACTTCGTCGAAACCTGCAACGTGTTTCAGCGAAAGCAGCGAGAAACGGACGTAGTATGGAACCTCATCGCCAACCCAAAACGTTACGCACCTAAGCATGATTTCAACTCCTGCAGTAGAGGTAGACACTGTAGGAGTGTGTCTCGTAATTCGCGTGTGACATGTGGGGATTGAGGAAGCGCGGCGTATGCTTCCTCAATGCGCTCTTCGTCGATATGCGCCAAAACCTTTTTAAGGAAAATAACTTGAGCTAAAAGTTCCTCCAGTTCCTCCCGCGTCATTTCCTCACCCAAAATCTTTGTTTCGTAAGGAAAGGGGGCGTAACAAGACCGAAATTCTGCAAAACGTCGCTAACGTCGTCCTCCGTTATCTCGAACCCCCAGTCGTCAACACCGAGTACCGAGCCGGGTGTGAGGTGGGGCGCAAAGGTAGTTACCTCACGCACCTTATCGCCGTTATCGCAATACAAGAACGAGCGGTGGTTTTGGAGAATGCGTTGTATCGAGTCCACCTCTCGGAAGATATCGCAAATACGCACGTCCACACCGATACGCTTCAGGATTGGAGATGGCGCGCATTTATCGAAAGTAACAAACCTTCCTCCGCGCACAACTTGCTGAAGGTAAAGGAAAAGAGAAAGGCCTCCCGTGCCAGTACCTAACTCAACAACGTACTCGAAAGGGCCGTAAGTGTTGAAAACCCATTCGAAGTTGAAAAGACAAACAGGTTCATGCCAAACTGTTAAGCCGAAGAGCTTAAAAGGGCGGCCAAAAAGCAAAACTTTTAATCCTCTTCTTTTTTCTTCTCTTCTTTCTCCTTGTCTGAGTTTACCTCACGCAGCTGCGTGAGAAGATGATCGACTGTCGCCTTCAGCTTGTCGACTTCCGTCTGCATTTCGTCTAGCAGACGACATGCCTTTTCGATCATGCCTACCTACCTCCTGCATCAATTGATAAAGGCAGATCCATAGAGCGGGGAATCGAGATTGACCGAAGCGTGCGGAGATGCGAGCAAGCTGCTGACATAGCTTTTTTGCGAGTTCGCTTTTATTTTCACACTCAAACGCGAACAACCCCTCGCCGAACATGAAAAAAAGCGCGGCTTTGCAAGCAAGATCCCAACCCCACATACTGTTGTCCTTTGGACCTTCCAAATCGTTCAGTAGACGCGTCACAAGCGCAACTTTTAACCTGACGTACTCGTCAACGCCCATCAAGGAACTTCCTCACTAACGCAATAGGCACGCACGCTTCATCCGTCAGACAGCGGGAACAGCCGCGGTAACGGTAAAACACACATGCTTGATTATCAGGATCCACCTTTGTGCGCTTGTACACGCAACTGCCGTTGTCGAAAAAGACGCAATCGCTACAGCGCTCCTTGTTGTTGGGACACGCAGTCGGGTTGTGGTACCCCTCCCTGAGAAGGAACTCTATGAACTGCTCAAACATTCCTTTATCACCTCTACTGTCTCCCTTAACTCAGGCGGTACACTTACTGCTTCAATAAACTTCGTATATAAGGGTAACACTTTAAGGTGAACACAGGTCAAGACATACCCCACATAAAGACGCGCATACACGTGACGCAGTTCGAGAATTGGTGGAGGCGGTGCTGGTACAATTCCGTAATAAGCACATGAAAGCAAATAGTCGAAATATGTTTCGGGCTTATCGACAAAGTCGCTGTAGGTGAAGCGTGGTTTGAAGTCGTAATAGAGATCGCGTCGTGCGTTTTTAGTGAGGGGTAAGCACCCGATTAGCCCGTAGGCTACGAAGGTGAAGATGGGGTTCTGCGTGATTCGTGCGCGTTTAAACATGTCGATGTGGAGAGGAATGTCGTTGAAGTCAGGGTTTTTGAACACAGCGTAGGGTGAGTGTTTAACGGTTAACTTCTTATCCGACCAACGGAAATAGTAGACGTATTTGTCAGTTACATGCTTCGCCCTAAACGCGCATCCAACTTGTTCGACAACTCCATTTCGAAATCGAGGCATGCCAGAAATGGTTGGAAGGCACCCTTTTTCAATAAGCCGCCGGGGAATTGCAAGCCACATACCCCAAGCGCAGTAAGAGCGTATGCGGTGATGCAACAAATTAACTTTCCGCCTCTTAATGCGGTTTAAAAGATCTTTGGAGCAGGTAAACCACTTACGACGCATTAACCCAGGATTGCAACGTCCTATGAAGTCGAGAACAGAAAAAATAACAGGCTGCGTTACACGTTTTATGTAATAAAAGTCGCAGGCGATCCTGCTGCGTGAGGGGGTGATAACCACCGAGGACATGTGCACGCCCGGTCTTAAGCGCTTAATGAACTTCACGAAGTAATTACTAAGGCGATTAAGCATTTCCTTACCGGCTGAGAAGATAAACGCGCAACAACCGCCTTGGTAAGGAAGTGTAGGAGTCACAATGTAAGGAGCGCGTTTTTCACGTGAACTACTGTACTTTCCCTTCAAAATGTTAAGCGCCTTTTTGACTTTCAATTCAACTTCACCTAGCGTAAACCCGTGGACCTCGAAAACAAAAGGATCTGGCTGTTTGAGAAGTGCGTTAATCGCTTTCCTGAGCTGCCTAATACGCACGCGCGTGCCGGAATAGGACTTTAAGTAACCTGAAGCAGCGCCTCGTGGTCCGCGCGAAGTTTTGATACAATCCGCTTTCCTCCCAGCTGCAATTGTTTTGTGAATATATTTAAACAAATCGCTTGCAAACGACTTTTCCGCTTTGTAAAAGAGGGTGTAGTAGGGGTAGTTGGTGTGAATGTCATCATGACGGAAAAAAGGCACGTAATGCGGAGGCATTTCTGTTATGTACTTAAAAGGCGTGAGTCGAACGCGACGCCACTCCGCCTTACCGCTTATAAGTCCACAATTTGCGCGGTAAGTTTCACACGACGTAGCGTCGAAAAGAGCGTCAACAACGCGGTAAGGCGGTTTAAGTCTGTGATAACTGCAAAGGTTCCCATAAAACCCTGTGTATGGATATCCTACTAAATCAAAATCTCCACACTCATCAAAACTGAATCCAACAAAGTAATGCCTGAGAAGCTTGGTTACGCCATCTGACATGTCTTGGCACTTTTGGTTGGATGCGACGGAGAGGACGCGATTGAGCTGCCACGTGATGTAGTGATTCAGCGCCATCACCTCCATTATACGCAGCGCGACTGGTAACAACAAGCCTGAAAATACCTTACCGTAATCCTTACCTTTCTCTTTAAAAAAGAGAAAAGTACAAATTTATTTTCCTCTCCTTTTTAAGAGGAAAAATAAAAAACAGAGGAACGCGTGGTGTGTTCGCAGTTAAAAGACCCCGCTGCGCTTCAGCGGAAGTGCTGCAGTAGGAATGAAGCAAGTTGCGCCCCGTACCTCAGCAAACAACAAGTTACGCCCCCGCGTCTTTGTTGTT
>QMSR01000099.1 GCA_003649695.1 Thermoplasmata archaeon | reverse complement strand
GGAAAAGCTCCAGATATCGCTTGGATTTCCCAAGCATAATTTTAAACCCTGTGATCGATTACCCTTATAGCTATATGACTGAGATAATTATGTAATTTAACATAAGTCTTAAATTGTTAAAAATTGGATATTTCTATATTCTAAAAGATATCGTACTTGGTGAGGCAGTGAGTCCCAATGATAGCACCATCTATGAGGGACACGCTGCTTTTTGGGAAAATGAGTCATTAAAGTTTTTTGGCCATTCGTCCGAGATTAAGCATATTCGCCTATGTTGGTATGGCTGCGACCGGGGACGGATTACCTGTTTTGAGGGACAGTATCAGTTTTTTGGAACCTCTGAAGCATTATGCCATCAAGATCGTATCCTCTCATTGTTGGGTTTTGTTGGCGGTTGTACTCAAGTTATCACCCGCCGGGATGAGCATTACAAAGTCAATGCCGCTGCTAAAAAGCTCATTGATCGAAACATAAAATATTTAAATATTCCTAAAGATTACCCATACTTCATAGGAAGGTTAACAAATGGACTTAGAACAATTTCGCAAGCTGTATAACTTTTTCTCAAATCTAAATATTACCTATTCTTACATTGATGGGAATCCTCTAATTGTTAAAGTAAATTACAACTTTGATGGAAAAACTTATATCGTACAGCCATTACATTATATCTCAGAAAATGTCAAACTCCCTGGCGATGAAATAATTAAGAAACCATCAGTTCTTAATAGAGAACAACATAATTGGCCTGCCGGAGGTGATAATACTGATCAAATTATCGCTGAAATGGTGGAGCTTACGTCAGTGGAGACTAATAAATCAGATTTTAATAAATTTTTAAAAGCTCTTAGAGACAATATTAGGGAAAGTTTCAACTGGCCCCCGCGATACTGGCCAAACCCACTTAACAATAATCATTGGCATGATGTGGCACTTTTTGTCAAACAATGTTTTGTCGATCCCTCATCAATCCACTCATTAATTGATCGTCCGCCTAGAGAAAGGATTAGCCAGCCCCTTATCGCGCGATTAATTTTCAGATATCTTAATGAACAAGATCGGAAACCCGATTGCGAGCGCATGGCTTTTCATGCAGATTATTTAATGATTAAAAACTTGCTCAAAAGCAGCGAAAAATTTCTTCCAATTATTGCCCGGGAGTCAAAAATGCAAACTCTGGAAAATCTTTTAGTTACGAATAAACAAGTTATTTTGACCGGCCCTCCGGGCACTGGGAAAACATATCTAGCCAAGAGGCTTGCTGCCAAAATTCTCAATATCCCTGATACTGAGGTTGAAAAAGAAGAAAGGGGAGATATAGAAAATAGCTTTTCTAAGGCCCGTTTTTCTGAAAATACTCTGAAAGGAACTTGGTCGATTACGCAATTTCACCCGGCATATAATTATGAAGATTTTGTCCGAGGCATCCAGGTAATCACCACTGATAATGGTCAGGTAATATACAAAACGGTAAATCGCATTCTGGGCCAAATGGCCAAGGTTGCATACGATAAGTTCCGTGATAAACCAGACTCTTGCCCCCGCTTTGTTTTAATCATCGACGAAATTAACCGCGCCAATCTCGCGGCGGTCTTAGGCGAATTAATCTATGCCTTGGAATATCGCGACTGTATGGTTACAACTCCGTATGAAGTTGGTGGTGAAAAGGGTATCGTTATCCCGCCCAATTTTTACATTATTGGCACCATGAATACCGCCGACCGTTCCATCGGCCATATTGATTACGCCGTCCGGAGGCGTTTCGCATTTATTCCTTGCTTACCCGATAAACAAGAGATAGAAAATTATCAAGGAGATGGATATAAGCCTGATTTGAAAGAAAAAGCCCTTATACTTTTCGATTCTGTGGCTGAATTGTTTGACAGTCATCTTTCCCCGGATTTTTTCAAAGATGATGTCCAGGTAGGTCATACGTATTTTATGGCCGAATCCTTTGAAAAATTGGCCATGAAATTTGCCTATCAGGTGTATCCGCTGCTGCTGGAATACTTTAAAGATGGAATCTTAGTAGAAATTACGGAAGGCCTTAATATTAATATCGATAACAAAAGCCTTTTGATCAATCTAAAAAAACAAAATTCTGCGGCTCAGTTATACACGAATATACTGCGTTGGTGCCAGCCTTCCACCAAGGAAGAGCCTTCAAACATCGAGCAAATTCAGCCAGACAAGGAAATAGAAACTCCCTCCCCGGAGGATGCTTAGTCAAATTTAACCGCCTCAAATGAGGCAAATTCTGATTGACTCAAATAGAAACTGGTGTTTTTACCATGCTGACTGGCAAGCTGAAAGCGTGGGTAGGAATCTATGTAGGGGTTTCATAGGGAAATATATTGTTTATTATTTAGGAAAACGAAGGTTATGACATCTCCGGAAGCTGATAGCGCCAATGATAATCCGGTCCCATGCATCCCAACATATTGGGCCTCTAAAGAAGCACTACTGCAAGCTAATGAATATGGAAACATTGAACATTTAACCGAAACGGAAGCCCCCGATGGATTAGACTTGGGCAAAATTGTCAAACATTGGCAGGATGGTCAGACTCTGGGATTACATTGGACACTTGGCGGTAAAATCCGCCCCTCGCACTTTGTCGGGGCAGTATGGCTGGAACAAGATAAAAAGCAATATCCACTAGTGGTAAAACCGAAAATTGCTCAGGTGGATGTATTGCAAATGTTCTGTAGTGTGGCAAGCCATCCCGCTATCATGGGCTCTTTAAAGAGCTTTTTTAAATGCTGGCCTGATCAAGATTTAATTGATGGCATACCGCTTGAAAACCTGTCACTACTGCAGGTGGCAATATATCTCAACCGCTTGGTGAAATTCTGTCGCCGGCATTTGCGCCAAGGGTTTATCCGGGTGGCTGACAATTGCCCAGGTAACATAAAAGGCAAAATCCTGCCTGAAGCGAACTTGCGGGCTAATACCGTCCACGGTCGTGCTGACCGGGTATATTGTCAATACCAGATTGTTTCCTCGGATACGCTTGCCAATCAAATCCTCAAGTTTGCCCTGTTTCTGAGTATAAAATGTCTTGGAAAATATTCTAAGGGCAACGATGAGTTGCAAATTTTCTGGAATTGGGCCAGACAATGCGAAGCCGCCCTTGCTTCGGTGAGTCTGAGGGCTATCACCCAAAACGATTTTCAAGGTCTCTTCTATTCCGGCCTCATGCAGCGTTACAAGGAGCCTCATAAGCTTGCAAAAATGATCATCAAACAATTCAAGGTCGAAGCCAGTGGCGAATTCAAGGAACCGGAACTTAAAACAGTGCCATTTTATTTGGATATGAATAATCTCTTTGAAAAATATGTCGGGGCCAAGCTGAGAGAGGCGGAGTTGGAAGTTAGGTATCAGGATAGAAATACTATTAGAGATGGGTTTGAGTTAACTTATTGCCCTGATTTTATCGTTGCCGAACCTTTAATGGTTATAGACGCCAAATACAAGTTAATGTTCGAGAGAGAGACGGACGAAGACAAAGAAGCTGAAAAAATATTCTTTAAGGATTTGTTTATTTATAAAAGTGATATTTATCAAATTCTGGCTTATTCAATGCTTTTGGCGGCGGAGAAACCTAGTGATAGGTTCCCGCAGAGGGCGATTCTGGTGTATCCCGATACCAAAATCAAGATGGATTGGAGAACTTATTTTAAAGAGAATAAATCTATACCCATCCCGGAGATCAAACTTGAACTTCCCACCAAAAAGACCTTAATTCTAAGCCTACTACCCCGTGAATTACCCATAAGTGGAAACAAAAACGCTTGAGAAACTTTATTTCTAAGCCGCACTCAATTTATCAATGATTTTCCCCCAAACTCATGACCAGGATTCGGCCAACTCATCTTGCCTCCGGAGATTATCAGTGTAAAAGAAAATAATAAATGATATTAGCATGTTAACTTTTTTGTCGTCACTACATCATGGGGTCTTGAAGATTTTGGTGATGAGGCGTGGGCACTCCTAAGGCTTTAAAGAGATCGAGTTGTTCCGGTGTGGGTGGAATGAGGCCATCGAATTTTTTACCATCAATTTCTGCCTGCACCGTCCTTTGTAAAGCGAGTTTTTCTAACACCCTTGCCGGCGAGGTAAATATTTGGGCTT
>QMSR01000098.1 GCA_003649695.1 Thermoplasmata archaeon | reverse complement strand
TAGCCGTCCTCGCCCCGGGACTCGAACGACTCGCCCGAGAGGAAGGCCCTAACGTCCTCGATCACGACGACGTTCCTCCTCGCCAGGCCCCCGAAGGCGAGGGCGAAGTAGGTGGTCGGCTTGGGACCGAGGTTCGTCTCCCTGAGGGCGGGTATGCCCCGCCCTGCCACGAACCTCCCTGGATCCAGGTCCTCCCCGGAGTAGGCCCAGAGCTTCCTCCCCGAGCCCAGGAGCCTGACGTGGGGCGGGAGCTCCAGGCCGAACCTCTCCCTTAGGTACCTCAGGCCCTCCTCGGGGGTCACTCCTCCAGGATCACCTTGACGTCCACTACCTCAACCCCGTCCTCCCTCGCGAATACAGGGTTCAGGTCCATCTCGACGATCCCCGGGTTCTCCTCAACGAGCCTCGAGACCGAGAGGAGGAGGTCAACGATGGCCTCCCTGTCCACCTTCATCCCCCTGAAGCCCTCCAGGAGCTTCCTGCCCTTGATCTCGGTCAGCATCTCCTCGGCGTCGACCCTGCTTATGGGTATCACCCTGAAGGTCACGTCCTTCAGGACCTCCGTGAAGATGCCGCCGAGGCCGAACATGATGGCGTGGCCGAAGGTCTGGTCCTTGATCACGCCCACGATGATCTCGATGCCCGGCTTCGCCATGGCCTCCACCAGGGCCCTGGCCCCCGGGAACTTCTGAAGGATCTCGGAGACGGCCTTCCTGACCTCCTCCACCGAGTTGAGATTCAGCTTCACGCCTCCAACGTCCGTCTTGTGCAGGATCTCCCTGGAGGACACCTTGACGGCGGCGGGAAGGGGCACGTCATCGGGCACCTCGTCGGGCGAGGAGACCTCGATCCCCCACGGGACCCTGATGCCGTAGCGCTTGAGCAGCTGCTTGCCCTCGAACTCCGTCAGGACCTTCCTCATTTCGCACCCGAATAGGCCCGGGACCTTTTAACCTTAGACAGGAAGGCGTATCTCTCCCTGAGGAGGCGCAGGGCCGCGACGCCGGAGGCTATGTCATCCAGCACGGGAACGCCGGCAGCCCTCAGCCTCCTCTTCATGGACGCCGAGTAGTCGCCGCCTATGGTCACGAACACCGTGGGCTTGGGCCCCTCCTCGTGCCAGCGCTTGATGACTCCCTCCAGGGCCTCGGTTATGAATGCGGTCTGCGGGAGGGCGAAGACGAGCAGTCCGTCCACGTCCCCGGACTCCTGGAGGATGCCTATCACCCTGTCGTACTGCTCGTCCGTGGCCTCCGCCGTCATGTCCACCGGGTTCCTGGGGCTGGCGAAGGGGACGAGGACCTCCCTCAGCCTCTCCTGCGTCTCGGCGGACAGCTCGGGGACGGAGAAGCCGGCGGCCTCAAGCAGGTCGCTCGCCACTACGCCGGCGCCCCCGGCGCTGGTCACGATGCCTATCCTGTCCCCCTCCAGGGGCCTCTGGGACGCGAGGACCTGCGCGCCCAGAAGCATCTCCATCTCGTCCTCGACCCAGTGGATGCCCATCTGCCTGGAGAATCCCCTAGCTATGCCCACGTTGGTCGCCATGGCCCCGGTGTGGGAGGCCGCGGCCCTGTTCCCGGCGGAGGTCCTTCCCCCCTTCAGGAGGAGGAGCGGCTTCTCCCCCACGATCCTCGGCGCCAGGTCCCTCAGGGAGGCGACGTCGGCCATGGACTCCAGGTACAGGGCTATGGACCTCGTCTCCTCGTCCCCCGCCAGGTACTCCAGGACCTCCACCTCCGTGATGTCGACCCTGTTCCCCAGGTTCACGAAGGCGGAGAAGCCCCATCCCTCCCTGGAGGCCCTGTCCATGAGGAGGACTCCCATGGCGCCGCTCTGGGTAACGAAGGCGATCCTGCCCCCCGGAGGGTATCCAGCCTTCTCCCTCGGGATGAAGATGGTGTTCAGGCCCGTCCTGGGGACGTAGATGCCCACGCAGTTGGGCCCCACGATCCTGATGCCCGTCCTCTTGGCTATCCTCCTAAGCTCCTCCTCCAGCCTGGCGCCCTCCGGCCCTGTCTCCCGGAAGCCCCCGGCGAGGACCACCGCGAAGGGGATCCCCAGCTCCCCCGCCTGCCTCACGACCTCGACCGAGGGGGCGGCCGGGACCACGGAGATGACGAGGTCCACCCTCTCCGGGACGGAGGCCAGATCCGGGTACGCCCTCAGGCCCAGTATCTCCTCCGCCTTGGGGTTCACGGGGTAGATCCTCGCCCTGCTCCCCTCGAGGAGATTCCTGAGGACTATGTTCCCAGCCTTTCGGGGGTTCCTGGACGCCCCGACGACGGCTATGGACCTCGGGTCGAACAGCCTCTCGAGACCCACGAAGGACGATTGCCTAAATCTATCTTAAGCTGGCCTCCTTCCTGAGCTTGTCGAAGCCCTCGATGAGCTCCTTCAGGGCGTACCGCAGCGCCTGCGCGGCGGTCATGCTCCCGTCGGTCTCGAAGCGGAAGATGAAGCGGGTCTCGTCCCCGCGGACGGATATGGCGCCGCGGCCGCACGCCTCGACGCAGGCATCGCACAAAATGCAGCTCTTCTCGTCCGTTACGACGAGCCTCTCACCCTCGATCTTGAGGATCTTCCTGGGACACGCCTGGACGCAGTCGCCGCAGAGGTCGCACTTCCCCTGGTCGACCTCTATGACGGGATAGTACTTGTAGCCGACCCCGTGGGTGGCCTGCCACTTGGCGTGGTCCCTGCCGTAGCCCACGACGGCGTAGGCGTAGGCCATGATTCCCTGCCCCTTGGCCAGCTTAACGATGGGTATGTCGGGGTCGACGGGGGCGAAGTCCGAGGGCCTGTTTATGGGCCTGAGGTCCCTGGACCAAACTATGCCCGGACCTGCCTTCTCCACGTAGTACACGACGACGCACTCGTCCCCCGCCTTGGTCACGTCGTCGGTCTCGCACTCCTTCCAGGGCTTCATGGTCGGGTCGTGGGGGAGCGGGATCATCGCCATCCTGTGGGCGATGATCTCGTCGTACAGGGGGGCTACGGCCTCGAACTCGTTCCCCCTCGAGTCCTTGACCCTCCCCTTGAGGAAGTGGACCTCGTGGATGGCGAGCTTGGGTATGCCGCCGAGGAGGGTCCTCCTGAGGGCGTTCGCGATGCTGGGGTTCACGTTCTCCAGCACGAAGACGGCCTTCCTCTCCCCCAGCTCCAGGATCCTGATTCTGGGCTCGGGCATCAGACCCTCCTCCCCCTCTTGCCCCCGGGCTTCCTGGTGCCGTCGTGGGGGATGGGGGTCACGTCCTCAATCTTCAGTATGTTGAAGCCGGCCCTCGCCAGGGCCCTGATGGCTGCCTGGGCCCCGGGACCGGGGTGGTGGCTCCTGTTCCCCCCGGGCGCCCTGACCTTGACGATGATGTCCCTGATCCCCCTCTCCCTCAGCTTGTCCGCGATCAGGGAAACGGCCTTCATGGCGGCGTAGGGGGATGGCTCGTCCCTGTCGGCCTTGACCACCATGCCACCGGACGCCTTCGCTATGGTCTCGGCGCCCGTTATGTCCGTGACCGTGATGATGGTGTTGTTGTGGCTGGAGTAGATGTGCGCAATGGCAATCTTCTTAGGCGGCACCCTCGACCACCTCCGCGCTCTCGGGCCTCATGGGATGGCCCTCCCTCGCCAGCGGGGACCTGGGGTGGTAGTCGACCGTGGGCTCCTCGTCCCTCCTGACGAGGTACCCGGGTATGTTCACCCTCCTCCCGGCCACCTGGATGTGGCCGTGAACGATGAACTGCCTGGCCTGCCTTATCGTCCTGGCCAGGCCCTTCCTGTACACGATGGTCTGGAGCCTCCTGGAGAGGATGTCCTCCACGGTCAGGAACAGTATGTCGTCGACGGAAGCCTCCTCGTCGCCTAGGATACCCAGCCTGTAGAGCTTCTTCACGAGCTGCTTGAGCTCCTTCTCGGCCTGGGGATCCTGGATCCTCAGCCTCGCCATGAGGTTCCTGGCCTGGGCCCTGATCCTCCTCAGGATCCCCTCCGCCCTCCAGAGCTCCCTCTTGTTCTTCAAGCCGTACTTCTCCATGAGCTCGGCTTCCCTCTTCAGCCTCTCGAGCTCCCAGGGGTGGGAGGGGCTGGCCCAGAGCTTCCTGGGCTTCTTAGGATCGCCCATCTCACTTCCTCCTCCTGCTCACGCCGACCGCGAGGCCGCGCCT
>QMSR01000097.1 GCA_003649695.1 Thermoplasmata archaeon | reverse complement strand
GGTGAGCGAGAGTCGATCGCGGTGTTGCCGGACGGCTCCCTGTCAGCGGGACCAACTGCCGTGCCGGCGCCGGTCGAGTCGTTCAGTTTCGCGTGGGAGATGGTGCCTGATGGGGCCGATGGCGTCTACGTGGCGACGGGAAGTGGCGGGCTTGTTGGGCATGTGGACGCGGCTGGACGATGGGACGTAGTCGCAAGGACAACAGAGTATGAGGTCTTTGCGCTCTCGATTGGAAAGACGGGTACGCTCTACTTCGCAGGCGCTCCAAACGCGACCATCTACCGACGCAAGCCCGGAGCGGAAGCAGAAGTGGTGGTGGACCTGCCCGAGAGTGCTGTCTGGGCCGTTGCCGAGCTCCCCGGGGGAGACATTGTCGCATCTGCCGGGGAAGAGGGACGTCTCTACAGGATCAGAGCTGACGGCAAGACGGAAGTGTTGGCAACGGTACCGGACACCAAGGTGACTGTGATCCGCAGGAAGGACAGTCACCACTTGTACCTAGCAACTGAGCCTAAGGCACTTCTCCTAGAGCTGGACCTCCGCAGTGGCCAACTGTCAGCGGTTTTCGATGCGGCGGATGGCGAGATAGTGGGACTCGTGCCCTTCGGAGAGGAGGGATTGGCCTTTGCCTGGCTGGGGGCCGAAGGTGTCGGAGTGAGTGGGCCAGGAGAGGCACCAGAGGTTAGGGAGGCCCAAAGCAAGATCTACCTACTCCGAGGCGACGGGCTAGTCGAGGAGATCACCCCGCCCAACCTGAGAAGAGCAGTCTTTTGCATGGCTGAGGCTCCCGATGGCGACCTGCTCCTCGGCGCCGGTCGAGGTGCAGAGCTGCTGCTCCTCGAGCATCGGGGAGGCCTCACGCGGGTACTCTCACTCCCGGAGGACCAGGTACTGTCGCTTGCTACCAGTGGCAGAAAGAGTTTCGTTGGCACCGGCGGTGGTGGTTCCGTCTACGTGATCGACTGGGGAGCAGACCGCGTTGGAACATATACCTCGGAAGTTCTGGACGCGGGTACCCCCTCGGTCTTTGGATCCCCACGGTGGGTAGCCTTTGGGGAGGGCTCACTGGAGATCGAGACGCGCTCTGGTGCAGCCTCTGACCCAGATGAGTCCTGGTCGGAGTGGAAGCCGCTCAAGGCTGGGAGAGTGGCCAGCCCCCCAGCTCGCTTCCTGCAGTGGAGGGCTACGCTGAAGTCCCCCGGGAACGCTGAATTCACACTAAGGCTACAGCGACTGGTCGTGCCCTTCAGGCCTCCCAATAGCAGACCCCGGGTCTGGGATGTCGTCGTGACAAGGGGTGGATCCTCATTGCGGAGCGACGGACAACCGCGGGAGGTCTCGCAGGATCTTCCTGGAGGCATCTCTGTGCGGTACAGCATCGACAGGTCGAACAATGATAAGGGTTCCCTGAAGAGGGCCGGACTCTGGGCTCGCACCATGCGGACGGCTACGTGGCGGGCAGACGACCCAGACGGAGATCGCATGATCTACAGGGTGCTGACTAGGAAACTTCGGGATGGCAGTTTCGTCGAGGTCTGCCGCGATCTCGAAACCCCGGCCTTCACGTGGGATGCTGCAGCATGGCCGGACGGGTGGTACGAGATCAAAGTCGTCGCTTCTGACGAGCGAAGCAACCCGCCGGGGGAGGGACTTGAGGGCGAAGCTGTAGGTGGGCCTTTTCTCGTGGATAACACCCCCCCGCGGTTTCTGCATCTGGAGATACGCCTGGAGGGGGATTCATTGTTTGTCGCCGGTACCGTTGAGGATGAATCTACCCCCATCCGCTATTTGGAGTACTCCCCCGATGGGGCCGGCTGGTTTCCGGTGCTGCCCTCGGATGGAATCCTGGACACGCGGCGTGAAAGATTCGACTTTCCTATCCCACCAGACCCCGAAGGACACCTGCCTGCGGTCGTAGGTGTAAGGGCTGCTGATGAAATAGGGAACGCTGTTGTCGGCCAGCTTGAGCGACCTGGGCGCTAAGGGGCAGCGCACCCATGCGGATCGTTTCCCTTGTCCCCAGCATAACGGCGAGTGTCGTGGCCCTGGGCCGCGGCGCAGACGTGGTCGGTGTCAGTTCCTATTGCCCCACCGAAGGCCTCCCCGCCGGGGTCTCTATTCTCGGGGGACCGAAGGATGTGACCTCCGAGCAAGTGCTCGCCCTGAAGCCAGACCTCATCCTGGCAGGGGAAGCAGAGAACGATCCTTCGCTCGTTCGGGAACTCTCGGGGCGCAGGGGCACGCTCATAGCCCGCTGTCGCGGCATCGCAGAGGCAAAGGCATTTGTGTTGGCCCTTGGGCAGAGGTTGAACCGACTTCGGCTCGCAGAGCGCTTCATGGGGGAATTCGACAGGGTAGCGGGACTGGCAACAAGCTTTCACCGGCCCCCGAGAAGGGTCTTCTATCCGGTTTGGAAGAACCCTTGGATAGCTGCGGGCCCAGACTCCTTCTGCGGGAGGATGCTTCAGCTAGCCGGTGCCTATGTAATCGCCCCGGGCGAAGGGGACTACCCCAGGGTGGATTTGCAGAGGGTCCTGAAAGAGGATCCCGAGGTCGTCCTCTTGCCTGATGAGCCATATCATTTCACGGTCTTTGATGCAGTTCACTTCAGCGGCACTCGGGCAGCACGCCTCGGAGCTGTTCGAACAGTGCCCGGGCAATGGGCGGCCTGGTACGGGACCATGATGGCAGAAGGACTGAAGGGCCTCTACTCGTCTATTCACGGCGTGCCTCTCCCCGGATGAGGTCCCTGCGATATGCAACCGAATAGGCCAAAACCTCCCTTTGCATCCACGCGGGCCACCCAGGAGCCCTGACCGGATGGTATAATAAGGCCTTGAAGGTCCGGTCCTGGTCCCCATAGGAAGCATTTCCCAGGAGGGATTCATCATGAAGGCTGTCCTGGCATTTGTGCTTTGCCTGCCCTTGCTCGGCGCAGCGGCACAAGAACCCACGAACGATCTGGCCAAGGCGCAGCAAGAGCGACTGGCCCAGATCCAACAGGAGATTGCGCAGAACGGCTATCACTGGACGCCTGCAATGACCCCCATTGCACAGCTCCCACTTGAGGAGTTCCACGCGATGCTGGGCTTGAGGCTTCCGGAGAACTATGAGCCACCGCGGGCAGCGCCGTTTCCGATCCGTGACGATCTGCCCGAGTCGTTCGACTGGCGGGACTTCGACGGTGTCACACCGGTCAAGAACCAGGACGGCTGCGGAAGCTGCTGGGACTTCGCTGCAGTGGGCGCGCTCGAGTCGGTCATAAAGATATATAGCGGGGAGGAGCTCGACCTTTCGGAGCAGCAAGTGCTTTCCTGCGCCACACCGGGCTACGGTTGCGACGGCGGCTGGATGACATGGGCATGGGAGCATTTCAGGGTGCACGGCGCGGTCACTGAGGAGTGCATGCCCTACGAAGCCGACGACGAGGTCCCGTGCACGGAGGATGAGTGTGAGAAAGTAGCTGCTACGAAGACGTGGATAGACATCCCCAACGACATCGACGCAATAAAGACGGCGGTCTATGACTACGGACCTGTGACCACCACTTTCCACGTATACGATGACATCGCGTACTACGGCGGTGGCTGCTACGAGCACGAGGGCGATGACCCAACCAACCACGCAGTCGTGATTGTTGGATGGGATGACAACGCCTGTGATGGTGAAGGCGCGTGGCTGATCAAGAACAGTTGGGTGACAGCTGGGGCGAGGACGGCTATTTGTGGCTTAAGTACGGCACCTGCAACGTTGGCACAGGGACAATGCTCGTTTACTACTACCCGGCGACAGACTTAGAGATCGCCCGGACACAGGTTCAGGACGAGACCACGGGTGACGGTGATGCGAGACTTGACCCGGGCGAATCCTCGCAGATCGCGGTGAGAATCTTCAACGGACTCCTTGCAGAAGAAAGAACGGGCATCAACCTGCATTTGGAATGCGCCGATCCCCTAATCACAATCGCGTCATCCACTGCAACAGCGCCAGACCTCGGACCGGGCGATAGCGCTTGGGCGGAACCGCCATTCTCGGTCACCGTTAGCCGCTTCGCAGAGATCGGAAAGAGGGTCACTTTGCACCTCAGTATCGATGCCGATGGGGGATACGCCAATACAGACAGTTTCACGCTCACCATAGGCGATTGTCCGGTTCTGCTCG
>QMSR01000096.1 GCA_003649695.1 Thermoplasmata archaeon | reverse complement strand
GCCTCCTCGGGGTCCAGGCCCCTGGGGATCTCCTCCTGGACCAGGTAGGCGAGGATGTGGCCGGCCGTGGTGCTCACCTCCTCCCCCGGAACTACTAAAATGCCCTCCCCCTCGACCCTGGTCAGGACGTTGTGGTCTGTGATCGCGACAGCCCCCAGGCCCCTGGACTTCGCGAGCCTCAGGAGCTCCCTGGGCTCAAGGACCCCGTCGCTCCTGGTGGTGTGGGCGTGAAGGTCTGCCAGGAACTCAGACGATTGGGGTGCCATCCTCCACTTCCCTGTCCGGGACGATGAGGACCCTGTCCTCCACGTTCAGGATCAGTGGGCCCCTCTGGGAGAAGAACGCCACGCCCTTTCTGCCGACCCACTCCTCCGGGATCTCGAAGTCCCTCACGGGCTCGAAGCCCCTCGAGCCCACGACGCCGTCCGACCTGATTGTCACGACCTCCATCCTCATCTTCCTGAAGGTCGAGAGCTTCACCCTCCTCCCCGGCAGGGGGCTGGGCGTGAACTTCGAGCCCTTGACCGGCAGGCCCGGGTTCACGGGCTTCTCGGGCGTGAGCAGGGAGACGGGCTCCTCGGCCGCCAGGAGCATGGCTTCCGAGTATCTCCCCATGAACTTGGCCTTCTGGATGTTCGCTATGATGACCACGAGCCTGTTCATCAGCTCCTCGGGCTCGTAGATCCCCTTCAGGCCGGCTACCACCTTGAACTTCTCCCCCGCGTCCACCACCAGCTGGTACAGCTTCTCCGCACCCGGAATGGGCTCGACGTGGGTGACCTGCCCGACCCTGAGGTCCAGGATGGCGAAGTCCTCGGGGGGCGTGGGAACCTCTATCCTCTTGTACAGAGGCGTCGGCTCCGGGATCTCCACCCCGGCGGGGAAGGGCTCCAGGGCCTGGTCCCAGGAGACCTCCGTTGGGTCCACGCCGAGGTGCCTCAGGACGGCCGAGGCCCCGAAGGGAATGTAGGGAAGGGCCATGATGCTCAGGCCCCTCACCACCGTGAGGAGGACGTGCATCGTGGTCCCCGCGGCCCCGGGATTCTCCTTGACCTGGGCCCAGGGAGCCTTGGCGTTGAAGTAGGCGTTGGCCTCCCCCACGAGCCACTCCCAGTGCTTGAAGGCCTCCCTCGGGAGGACCCTCTCCAGGAGCTCCGTCATCCTCCCGTGGACCTCCTCCAGCTTACTGAGCATCTCCCTGTCGACCTCGTCCAGCTCCCCGGGCTCGGGGCTCCTACCGAAGTGCCTGTGGACGAAGGTCAGGACCCTGTGCACCAGGTTCCCGTAGCCGTTGATGAGGTTCCTGTTGACCACGTTCACGAAGTCGGCCCAGGAGAAGCTGGAGTCCTTGCCCTCGGGGATCACCAGGGTGCCGTAGTACCTGATGTAGTCCGGGTGGAAGTGGTCCAGGAGCTCGGTCAGCCAGACGCCGACGCCGGCGCTCTTGGAGAACCTCTTTTTCCCCATCATGAGGAACTCGTTGGCCGGGACGTCGTAGGGGAGGTTCAGGCCCCCGTGGGCCATTAACATCCCGGGCCAGATGATCGTGTGGAACGGCACGTTGTCTTTTCCTATGAAGTAGTAATGCCTCGCCTCTGGGTCCTGCCAGAAGTCCCTCCACCTCTCGGGCTCCCCCCTCGACCTGGCCCACTCCATGCTAGCCGACAGGTACCCTATGACGGCGTCGAACCAGACGTAGATCCTCTTCCTCTCGTAGCCCGCGATCGGCACGGGAACGCCCCATTCGATGTCCCTGGTGATGGCCCTGTCCCTGAGCCCCTCCCTGAAGTAGTTCTCGGTGTACTTGAGGACGTTGGGCCTCCAGACGTCCTTCGAGAAGAACCACTCCTTCAGCCTGTCCTCCAGCTTGCTGAGCTTGAAGTAGAAGTGCCTCGTCTCCCGGAACTCCACGGGGGTCCCGTCTAGGGCGCACCTGGGCTCCTCCAGGAGCTGCGGCTCAAGGAGTCTCCCGCACATGGGGCATTGGTCCCCCTTGGCCTCGGGGTAGCCGCAGTAGGGGCACCTTCCCACGACGTAGCGGTCGGGGAGGAACCTCCTACACTTGGGGCAGAAAGCCTGCTCCACGTCCTTCTCGTACAGCCAACCGTTTTCCAAGAGCCTCAGGAAGAACTCCTGAACCACCCTCTTGTGGTTGGGATCGGAGGTCCTGAAGTAGAGGTCCAGGGATATCCCCAGGCGCTCCAGGTTCCTTTTGATGATGCCGTGGTAGAGGTCCACCAGCTCCTGGGGCTCCATCCCCCTCTTCTCCGCCTCGAGGGTTATCGGGGTCCCGTGCTCGTCGGAGCCCGAGACCATGAGGACCTCCCTGCCCCGCATCCGGTTGTAGCGGGCGAAGATGTCCGCAGGGAGGAAGGTCCCTACCAGGTGCCCTAGGTGGATCTCGTAGTTCGCGTAGGGCCAGGCAACGCCAATGAATATCCTCTCTGGCATGCTGGGAGTAAGACCCGGGGGCGCTTTTTTAATGGTTTGGTGGGGCCGGCCGGACTCGAACCGGCGACCAACGGGTTATGAGCCCGTCGCTCTGCCTAGCTGAGCTACGGCCCCTCCGACCCCCTACTCCCCCGAGGCGTATATAATTGAAGTGGTGCGGGGGGAGGGATTTGAACCCTCGAACCCCTACGGGACGGGACCCTGAATCCCGCGCCTTTGACCTGGCTCGGCAACCCCCGCCCGTCCCTCTTAGGACCTACGGATTAATAAGCTTACAGTAGAGCGAACTGGGCGTGGGGGATGCCCTGGACCACGATCACGTTCTCCTCGTCGACGACGCCGGCCTCGATGCCGGCCTCGACGGCCTCCTCCCCGAGCAGGTTAGCGATGGTGCAGCCCTTTAGAAGAGTTACGAGCTCTCCCTTCGTCACGAGATCTCCCCTGTAGAAGGACTCCTTCGCCCAGAGGACGAGATCGCCCTCCCTGAACTTCCTGCCCAGGAGGCCCTCGTCGCAGGCCGCCACCAGGACCTCGGCGCCCCGCCTGTAGACCTTGACGTAGATCAATACGGACCAGCCCTCTTGTAGTAGTCGTGCTTCTTCTGATAGAGGTCGCCCTGCCTGGTCAGCCTCTCGAGGATCCTGACAACCTCCTCCTTCGTCACGGTCCTCCCTGAAGCCTCCATGAAGGCCCTCACCCTGTCCACGATGTCGTCTATGTACGCCCCGTCTGGGGTGCTGTTCTCCAGCTCCTCGACGGCCTTGATGACCGTGACCACCAGGCTCCTCTTCACGCTTGGTACGCCGATCATGATCCTGTCGACGTCCCCTCCCAGCACCTTGGACAACCAGTACTCCACGATCCTGATGGCCCTCTCGACGTCCACCAGCTCCACGGTCTCGCTGAGCCTGGCCCTGGCGCTGGCCTCCGCGAAGCGGATCAGGCTCTCCAGCTGCCTGGGGGTTATGGAGACCTTGTCCGTCGACATGCCCCTCAGGCGGACGAAGTACTCGGCTATCCTGTCCTTGGCGGCCCTGCTCAGGACGGGGAAGACGTTCTTCCTCGCGTAGAGGACGTACTTCTTCAGCATCAGGGGCTCTATCTCGGGGAGCAGCTCGCTCCTCTCGGCCTCCCTCCCGCTGCTCAGCCTCTCCCCCAGCTCGTGGGCGTTCAGGATGTGGTAGGCCAGGTCCCTGTCCCTGGCCTCGTCCGGCCTGTCGGTGATGACGAAGATGGCGTCGAACCTGGAAAGCAGGGTCACCGGGAGGTTTATCTGCTCGGCTATCTCCAGCTGCTCCGCGAACCTGCCGTACTTGGGGTTCGCCGCGCCCAGGATGGAGGTCCTTGCCTGGAGGGTCGCTGTGATCCCGGCCTTGGAGATGGATACCACCTGCTGCTCCATGGCCTCGTGCATCGCCACCCGATCCTGGTCGCTCATCTTATCTATCTCGTCTATCGCCACCAGGCCCTGGTCGGCGAGGACGAGCGCCCCGGCCTCCAGGGTCCAGCGCCCCTCGCCAAACTCGTCCTTCACGGCGGCCGCAGTGAGGCCCGCCGCCGAGGCACCCTTCCCGTGGGTGTACAGTCCTCTGGGGGCGAGCTGGGCCATGTACCTGAGGAGCTGGCTCTTCGCGGTCCCCGGGTCGCCGATGAGGAGGAGGTGGATGTCCCCCCTGATCCTGGTCCCGTCTGGGAGGACCTTGGGTACGCCG
>QMSR01000095.1 GCA_003649695.1 Thermoplasmata archaeon | reverse complement strand
GAGATATTTATGCTAGTGCTAATTTTAAAATGCGAGAGAGTTATAAGGCTTCTATCTATCGTCAAGAGATGGTTAGAGTGGCACTTAATACTCTTGATGAGCTATTTTATAATATCCAAAATAATATATCTACTCCACAAATTATAAACAATATCCATAAACCATTTACTCAAGAGATGAGAGGTATTGATTGGCAGATAGATGATACAAATAAGATTATAAACAAGGTGTATTCTAGTGACTCTTTAGAGGGTGTTTTGGATAATATCTGTGGTATTGAGTGTTATCTTTTTGGTGCTTGGAGAGAGGATAAGTTTAGAGGTGAACCTAGAAAGATTTTAGCAAAAAGAGATGGGGCTATCTGTTTGGCAACCATTGATGGAGCTATATGGATTACTCATATAAAAGAGGTGGGAGGATTTAAACTACCTGCCACTTATCTACTAAAAAAGAGAATTCAAGGAGTAAAAGAGAGTCGATTACCTCTTCTGTTTGATAAAAGCTATAACACTTTTTATGAAACAGCTGTAGAGATAAAAGATGATATTGCCTATCTTGAATTTAATTTTCATAATGGAGCAATTAGCACAGCACAGGCTATAAGGCTTAAATATGCTATCGAGTATCTAAATAGTAGATGTAAAGTATTGGTTCTGATGGGTGGGTATGACTTTTTTTCTAATGGCATACATCTAAATATTCTAGAAGATAGTAAAAAACAGGGTGAAGACGGTTGGGCAAATATCAATGCTATAAATGACCTTATTAAATCTATTATATTCTCTGATGAGATTATTACTATTGCCTCATTTAGTAGAAATGCAGGGGCAGGTGGACTATTTTTGGGTTTAGCTTGTGATTTTGTGGTGGCAAGAGAAGGAGTTGTGCTAAATCCTCACTACAAAACTTTAGGACTTAGTGGAAGTGAGTATCATACATATACACTGCCAAAAAGAGTAGGTAAAAAAGAGGCTCAAAGATTACTTAATGAGTGTTTGCCAATTTCAGTAGAGTATGCCAAAAAGATTAAAATGGTTGATGAGGTTTTTGCTCATAATAACTATTATGAAGAGTTACACCAATTTGCCAAGAGTAGCTTTGATGATGATTTTATTTGGGATAAGCAGGATTTTTTAGAAGAAAATAGAGATAAAATAGAGGCACTAAAAGAGGAAGAGATAAAAATAATATATCCAGAATTTTGGGAGAAGAGTTCATCTTTTCATAAGCTAAGAGAAGAGTTTGTCTGGAAGATATGCCCAACAAAGACACCAACAAGATTAAAAGTGTATAATAAAGTAAAAAATGAATAGGTATTCAAAATGCACGAATATAGTATAGTCCAATCATTAATAGAGAGTTGTGAAGAGAACGCAAGGATTAATAACTCAACGGAGATTACAAAAGTTGTAGTCAAAATTGGTGTAATGAGTGGTGTTGAGCCTCATCTTTTAGAGGTGGCATTTGATACTTTCAAAGAGGTATCTATATGTAAAAATGCAGAGTTTATAATCAATATACAACCAATTACTATAAAATGTTTAAAATGTAAAATAACTTCAGAAATAGAGATGGGGATTTTTAATTGTCCAAACTGTGATGCTATGGAGTTAGATGTGATTGATGGAGAAGATATCTATCTTATGCAACTTGAAATGGTATAGAGGTTGATTATCAAGATTTTTGATGTATAATTATCATCAAGGAGTCTACAATTGTCAACAAATAGAGAAGATAAGAAGCAAAAAAGAAAAGAGCAGATAATGCAAGGGGCTTTAGAACTTTTTGCTTCAAAGGGGTTTTATAGCACTACAATACCAGATATTGCTATCTCACTTAAAATGAGTGTAGGGAATATGTATAACTATTTTAAATCTAAAGATATTTTAGCAGAAGAGATTATAAAATTTATATCTGCATATTTAGGCAAAGAGTTACAAAGAATTAATGAAAAAGATATATCAACAAAAGAGAAGACTAGAGCGATTGTAGCTATATATTTTGAGGTAGCTATGACAAAACCTGAAATGATAGATTATTTTTTAAGAATATACCTATCTAATAGAGAGATTTTTAGAGATAACTGTGCTGGTATGATTTGTGTAAATGAATTTGTGACAGAGGTTATGATATATTTTGAAGAGGGTGTAAAGAGTGGGGAGCTTAGAGACCAAGATTTCTTTAGTGCATTTGGTCTTTTTATGGGATATTTAGGTGGAATGGTTTTTCTAAAAGGTGAACATATACTACCAAGAGAGTTAGATGAATATGTAGATGATATAAGCTTTAATATATATAAAGCCCTTAGCGTTTAGAAAATGAAAATCCTATGGCTTAGTGCAATTACTTGTAATGGGAATGCACACTCTTTTTTGAATTATCCATATTTAGAACGATTTTTAGATGATTTTGAATTTATATATCACCCAATAATAGACTCTTTATATACTATTGAAGAGGTGATTTCTACTAATATAGAGTGTGATATTCTGATTTTAGAGGGGGCTATATCTTTTGAGTTTAACAAAATAGATATACCCATATTTAATATTATAGAGAGGTATTCTAAAATTGTAAGAAAGATAGTTACAGTTGGAAGTTGTGCCACATTTGGAGGTATTTTTAGAGATGGAGAGTATAAAGATACTACAGGACTACATTTTAATAAGGATATTAAGTTAACTAGATTTGCCAATTTATATAAAAATAGTATCTCTATATCTGGTTGTCCTGTTCACCCCGAGATATTAGTAAATACGCTATATGCTATTAAATCAACTATGAATATAGAACTTGATGAGTTTCTTAGACCAAAAGAATTTTTTGCATATACAGTTCATAATGGTTGTACTAGAAATGAGTACTTTGAGTATAAAGTGGATAATCATATATTTGGCAAAAAAGAGGGGTGTATGTTTTATGAGCACGGTTGCCAAGCACCATATACCAATGGAAGTTGTAATAAAATATTATGGAATGAAGTTAATAGTAAAACAAGGGCAGGAGTTCCCTGTATGGGTTGTACACAACCAGATTTTCCAAAACAAAATTTATTTGAGACTAAAAAAAATATGGGTATCCCTCAACATCTTCCTTTGGGTGTAAATAAAAGAACATATCTTACCCTAGCAGGTATCACTAAGGCATTTAATATTAAAAGACTAGAGGAGGATATTTTTTGAGACGGATTATAGAGAAGATAGAGGGTGAAGCAAAATTAAATTTTAGTTTCAATAAGAGTGTTATAGATTTTGTAGAGATAGATTTTTTTACCACTAGAGGAATAGAAAAAATTTTACAAAATAGACACGCATTAGACGCTTTAGTGATTAATCCTAGAGTTTGTGGAATATGTGGACACGCACAATTAATGGCAACTGTTAAAGCACTAGAGAGTTGTTATGATGATATAAAAATTACAAAAAGAGCAGAGATTACAAGAGAGCTTACACTTAATTTTGAGATTATTCAAAATCATTTTAAATGGTTCTATCTAACTGTAATGCCTATGATGGGATATAAACAGTATCTTTTAAAAGCAACATATCCATCTAGGCTTATGGCAAAATCTATAGCTGTGATTGGAGGACAATATCCACACACCTCTTATGCTATTGTAGGTGGTGTTGTAAGTGATATTGGAGTAATGGACTTAATAAAAATAGAGAGTTATATAGATGAAACTCTTAAATTTTTTGAAAATAATTTAGTCTATGGGGATACAGAAAAGTTTTTAGAGTGTGAAAATAGTAGTGAACTTTTAAAAAAAGGTGGTGATTTACCATATTTGATTAATCAGATAAAAGATAGTAAACTATTAGAGATAGGTAAAAGTTACGATAGATTTATAGCATTTGGAGATAATAGTTATTTTAAAAGTGGTAAATCAGATAAAACAAGATTAAATAAAAAAATATATATAGACAAGGTTAATGAATTTTCAAACAATAAATCTTATGCTAAAAATGTGCAGTATAATGGTAGATATTATGAGGTTGGTCCATTATCTAGGGCAATGATTAAAAAAACCCCTCTAATAAAAGATGTACATAGAAGATATGGGGATAGTATGCTTAGTAGAGTATTGGCTAGAGTGTGTGAAATTCCTCAATTACTAAACCATAGTAAAAAATTATTAAAAAAGTTAGATTTAAGTGAACCAGCATATATAGAACCATCAATAGATATATCAAATATAACATCT
>QMSR01000094.1 GCA_003649695.1 Thermoplasmata archaeon | reverse complement strand
GGGCTGGGTATGAAAGGAGGGCCGGGGTAGCCTAGCCAGGCCAAGGCGGTGGCCTCGAGAGCCACTGGGCGGAAGCCCGCGTGGGTTCAAATCCCACCCCCGGCGCCTAATTAATTTTAATGGTATGATAAAATTAACAAGAAAAATTGAGTAATTTATTAATCAGCTTAATTCTATTCGCGATCCTTATTGGCGCCCAGTCCAATCTGGCCCAGACATCTGGACAGTACGAGAGGCTTCAAATAATTAGGGATTTCCTAAAAGGGGTTTATTGGCTTGATTTAACAAATTTTTCCGTATTATATATTTAAAAGCGAGGATGGTTTGACGATCTTAAAGGTCTCCACTTTTCCAGCATTTGGGGAGCAGATCTTAGCGATGGACATATACGTCTCCAAGGGGGTCCCGCGGTTAAAGAACGGAAAACCCCCTGATCATACACGACCTCGGTGAACTAGCGAACTTCACCCGAGGATTCGTGAGACGATATGAGAATTTCCTCGGAATCCACGATGATTTCTTCGAAAAGGTCATCCTCGCGGTGGATAAACTTAGAGGCAACTTCAATGGGGATCTCACTGTCACCCATGAGAATATCTATGTGATGGTCACCGTGAACAAATACTATATAGAGCTCTCTTCGGGCTGCGTTTTGGTCGGCGGTAAAATGTCCAATTCTCTCTTCACCCTATCCTTTCCGCCGCCGGAATACCTGCCGAACGAGGGGGGCAAAACAGTAATGTATCGCTTTTCCGACCTGACCCAGGATATAGTGGTTAAACAGGTGGATGAACCCTACCCCAGGGAGAGGGCGATTCAAGAGGCTTGGAGCATTATGTGCTTAGCCCTAGGCCAGCTCGGCATCTCCAGCGAGAAGGTCAATTCTTCCATAGACCATGTTTATGCTGAGATTGAGTACTATGCCGCCAGCCCCACCCTGATCATTGCTGTTTGGGACATAGTATTCTACTTCAAAGGTGAAATCAAGGGTGGCACGGCCTATCGGGTGCTCATTGATGCCTCGAACGGCAACCTCATTAAGGCAGAGCTCCTCCACGAAGGTGGGGGTCCGACTAGGCGGGGTATCTCAGCCCCCCTAATCGCCCTAATATCCGTGACCGTGGCAGTCATTGTCTTGGACATTGTGCTCAGGAGGAAATCCGTAGGGTCCTAGGACGACAGGGTTTTTAACGAGGTCGGCATGATAGGCATGGGCCACCGTAGCTCAGCCCGGCAGAGCGGCTGACTCGTAATCAGCAGGTCGGGGGTTCGAATCCCCCCGGTGGCTCCATCTTGAGGATTTATGTCCTGCACCTCGGCGGAGACGACCCCAGGAGGAACACCGCCCTGAGGCTGCACAGGAAGGGCCTGGTGAGGCTCCTGAAGACTCCAAGGCAGGTCCCCAGGGGGCTCATCGTCCTCTCCCCCCTCTCGGAGAGGGCCCTGAGCCCCGCCGACAGGGGGGCTGCCGAGAGGAGGGGGATCCTCGCGGTGGACACCAGCTGGAGGCTCGTGGACTCCGCCTTCCGCGGCATCCCGGGGATCCACAGGGCCCTACCCCTGCTCTACGCCGCGAACCCCGTCAACTACGGGAGACCGGCGGTCCTGAGCACCGCCGAGGCCATAGCGGCGGCCCTCTACATCCTGGGGCACAGGGACGCCGCCAGGGAGATCCTTTCCCCCTTCGCTTGGGGCCACTCCTTCTTCTCCCTGAACTACGAACTACTAGAAGCGTACGCCTCCTGCAGGGACTCCTCCGAAGTACTCCGAGTCCAGAGGGAGTTCATCGAGGCCGTTCAGGAAGGTTGAATAGTCCCTTAGGCCTTGATGTCCCGTGAAGGTCTGCAGGGTCGAGGAGATCAGGAGGCTCGACTCCATAGCGGTCGAGCAGTACGGCGTCGACCACAGGATCCTCATGGAGAACGCTGGACACGCAGTCTACGCGGTCATCGAGAGGGAGATCGGAGTCCGGGACCTGAGGTTCCTAGTTATCTCGGGCACCGGGAACAACGGCGGGGACGGCTTCGTGGTTGCCAGGAAGATCGAGAGCGGCGGTGGCGAGGTGAGGGTCGTCCTGGTCGGCGACCCATCGAGGCTCAGGAGCCCTGCGAAGGAGAACTACGAGCTCGTGGTCAGGAGGGGCATAGAGGTTACGGTAGTTCAGGACGACCCGTCGCCGCTTGAGGGGTTGCTCGGATGGGCCGACGTGGTGGTAGACGCCCTCCTCGGAACAGGCCTCAACCGGGAGGTGAGGGGTGTCCACGCCAGGATCATAGACATGGTCAACTCCTCGGGTCTTACGGTGGTTAGCGTGGACATCCCCTCGGGCGTCGCGGGGGACACGGGCAGGGTCATGGGGACCGCCGTAAGGGCCGACTACACCGTGACCTTCGGGCTGCCCAAGATCGGGAACGTCCTCTACCCCGGCCACGAGCTCTGCGGGAGGCTGTTCGTCTCCCACATATCCTACCCCAGGACCCTGGTTGAGGCGGACTTCGTGAAGGTCGAGCTCAACGCCCCCGTCCCCCTCCCCCCAAGGCCCAGGCAGGGGCACAAGGGTACCTTCGGCAAGGCTCTCTTCGTGGCCGGGGCCTACGGCTACTTTGGCGCCCCGTTCCTCTCCTCCCTCGCCCACCTGAAGGCGGGAGGAGGCTACTCGAGACTCGCCACGCCGAGGTCGGCCGCTGCTACCATTGCCTCGAGGGCCCCTGAGGTGGTCATGGTGCCCATGCCCGAGACCGAGAAAGGAGCCCTCTCCAGGGCCGCCAAGGAGAGAATTTTGGAGCTGGTCGGGATCTCGGACATCGTCGTGGTGGGTCCCGGCCTCTCCCTGGAGCCGGAGACCCAGGAACTCGTCCTCGAGCTGGCCGAGGAGGTGGAGAAGCCCCTCATCATCGACGGTGACGGACTCACGGCCATCTCCAGGAACCCCAGCATACTCGAGGGGAGGGTAGCACCCACGATCCTCACCCCACACCCGGGGGAGATGTCCAGGATTACGGGCGTCCCGGTATCTGAGATCCTTGCCGACCCCCTCCCGGTCCTGAGGAGGGCCTCTAGGACACTAAACTCGATCATCGTGCTCAAGATCGCCCACTCCCTGATCGGGATGCCCGATGGAAGGGTATACGTGAACATGACCGGGAACCCGGGCATGGGCACCGCCGGCTCCGGGGACGTCCTGAACGGGACCATCACGGCCATGCACGGCTTGGGCCTCGGCATCGAGGAGGCCGTCAGGATGGGAGTCCTGGCCCACGGCCTCGCGGGGGACCTGGCGGCGGCCCTAAAGGGGGAGGACGGCATGACGGCCGTTGACGTCTTGGAGTCCCTCCCCGACGCGGTGAGGATCCTCAGGGAGGAACCCTGGAGGATCGAGGAGAACTACTTCCCCAAGGTGGTCCTATGAGGGCCTGGCTCATCGAGGACAGGGGCAGGATGGTCCTGGGCGAGGCCCCGGACCCCGAGCCGGGGCCGGGGGAGATACTGATAAGGGTGGAGGCCTGCGGGATCTGCAGGACTGACCTGCACATCCTGGACGGGGACCTGCCCCTGGTTAAGAGGCCCCTGATCCCGGGGCACGAGATCGTGGGCAGGGTCGTCGCCAGGGGTGAGGGCGCCGAAAGGTTTCCCCTGGGCAGGAGGGTCGGGGTCAGCTGGCTCCACTCCACCTGCGGGAGGTGCAAGTGGTGCAGGAGGGGGATGGAGAACTACTGCCCCCACTTCGTGAGGACCGGCTACGACGTTGATGGCGGCTACGCCGAGTACCACGTGGTGCACGAGGACTTCGCCTTCGACCTCGGGAACCTGGACCTGCGCGTCGAGGAGCTCGCACCCCTGATGTGCCCGGGGATCGCGGGCTTCGCGGCCTTCCGCCTCGCCCCCCTTGAGGAGGGGGACCGCCTGGGGATCGTTGGGTTCGGTCCCTCGACGTACTACGTTGCCCTCGCTGCCGGGAGACTCGGGATCGAGGTCTACATAAGCACCAGGTCTGGGTGGAAAGCGGAGCTGGCCGAGGAGGTGGGGGCTGCCTGGGTGGGCAACGCCCTCAAGGAAGGATTCCCCAGGCAGATGGATGCCATTATCTCCTTCCCGCCAGTGGGGGACTTCGTGGAGAAGCTGCTCTCCATGCTCCCGCCCGGGGGAACCCTCGTCCTAGCCCCCGTCCACTCCACGCCCATACGCATCGAGGACTACACGGCGAACCTCTGGGGCAGGACGAT
>QMSR01000093.1 GCA_003649695.1 Thermoplasmata archaeon | reverse complement strand
GGACATCGGCGTGGGCCTCCCAGACAACGTCCTGGCCAAGATGATCCTCGAGGGCTGCTCCACGGTGGAGGAGGCCATAGACCTCCTCAAGTCCGTCCCCAGGCTGGGGCAGTTCACCTTCACGCTGGGGGACGCCAAGGGGGACATAGCGGTGGTTGAGGTTGGATACAGCGAGCTGGACGTGGAGATCCCCGAGGAGGGGTATGCCTTCCGCACCAACCACTTCAAGTCGGCCCGGATGAGGGAGAAGTACTACGACCCATACCACTACACCGCCTACGAGAGGGAGGACACCCTGGCCAGGTGGAGGCACCTGGACGAGAGGGTGAGGGGCGCCCTCGGCACGATAGACCTCAACTTTGTGAAGAGGCTCATGAGGTACCACGACCCCAGCGGGCACTCCATCTGCAGGCACGTCGGTGAGGGGGACGTTCCCGTGGAGACCGTGGCCTCGATGATAGCGCTCCCAAGGAAGTCCAGGATGCTGTTCGCGGAGGGCCCCCCCTGCGAGCACCCGTACTTGACGTTTGACCTCGGAGGTGGTATGCCGTGACCCTCCTCGAGATACGAGACCTGAAGGTGTACTACTACGCCTTCGACGGCGTGGTCAAGGCCGTCGACGGCGTGTCACTCGACATCAAGAGCGGGGAGTTCTTCGGCCTGATCGGGGAGTCGGGGTGCGGGAAGTCCACCCTCGGCAACGCGATCCTCAGGCTCGTGCCCCCGCCCGGGAGGGTGGCCGGCGGTAGCATTTACTTCCACGGGGAGGACATCCTGCAGCTCCCGGAGGACAGGATGAGGGAGATCAGGGGAGACCGAATCTCGATGATATTCCAAGACCCCACGGCCGCCCTCGACCCCGTCTACACGATAGGGGACCAGATAGTCGAGACCATACTCGCCCACAACCCTGAGGTGAGCAAGAAGGACGCCGAGGCCCGGGCGATAGAGCTGCTGAAGCTCGTGGGCATCCCAGGGGCGGAGGCCAGGATCCACGAGTATCCTCACCAGTTCAGCGGGGGCATGAGGCAGAGGGCGGTCATCGCAATAGCCCTCGCCAACAACCCGGAGCTGCTGATAGCCGACGAGCCCACCACCAACTTGGACGTCACCATCGAGGCCCAGATCCTCACGCTGCTCGACGAGCTGAGGAGGAAGCTCAACATGTCCATCCTGCTGATCACGCACAACATAGGCATAGTGGCCGAGTACACGGATCGGGTGGGCGTCATGTACGCCGGGAAGCTGGTCGAGGTGGGCAGGACCGTTGACGTGCTCACCGACCCAAAACACCCTTATACCCAAGGCCTGCTGGGCGCAATACCGGGCAGGGGCGGCAGGAAGGGGCGGGTCACCGAGATCCCCGGGACGGTCCCGAACCTGGCGAACCCCCCTCCGGGGTGCAGGTTCCACCCCAGGTGCCCCAAGAGGTTTGACCCCTGCGACCAGGAGGAGCCGGCCCTCGTGCGGCTCCCTGGCGAGGGGAGGATGGTGGCATGTCACCTGTACAGGGGACCCGAAAGCTGAATGAGAACATGCTCGAGATCCTGGCCATCCTCGACGGGATCGAGGGGCCGGCCACGTCGGGCGAGATCCAGCGGGAGCTCAACAGGCGGGGCATCTACCTCAGCCAGAGGACGATCCGCTACTACCTGAAGCTCATGGACGAGCTCGGGCTCACCAAGAAAGTCAGGAAGGCCAGACAGATAACCAGCGAGGGCCGCAGGAGGATGCGGGCCCTCACCGTCTCCACCAGGATGGAGTGGATGCTGGACAGGATGTACCAGAGGATCGCCGAGATGGACTTCGACCTCGCGACCGGCAGCGGGTCAGTGATAGCCAACAAGCTGTTCCTGAGGAGGGAGGACTTCACCTGGGTTATGCAGCACGTCATCAGCCTCGGAAAGGAGGTCCCGAAGCTCCTCTTCTACCCCAGGTATCAGGTCAGGGAGACCGGCCTGAGGAGGGGAGACCTGCTCGAGATTAAGTACGTCTCCTCAAACACCCTCTACGGCATCCTCCTTCGCAACGGAGTTCCGGTCAGCGTGAAGGGCGTTGGCCTGCTGGAGCTGAAGAACTACAGGCCCACGACATTCGTTGAGGTCATGCACTACTCGGGTACCACCATAAGCTCCTCTCAGCTCCTCATATTCGCTGGCATGACCAGGGTCTCCGAGGCGGCCAAGAGGGGGACGGGGACGGTCCTGGCCACCTTCGGCGAGATCCCCTACAACAGCATATCCAAGGCCCAGAAGATCCTAGACAAGATGAGGGAGCTGGGCTTCGAGGGGATAATGGAGATCAGGGAGCCCGGCTTCGCCTACGGCCTCCGGACTGGAAAGCTCAGGGGCGTGGTGATCAGCGTCACCGGGGCCAACTTCGCGGCCATGATCAAGGAGGGCGGGTTTGACCTAAGGATGGCCTTCGACACGGCTATGGACGACCTCGACGCGTTCGACAGGAACGTCATCCCGGTCTAACCGGGGACACCGAGTCCAGCAGGATCTTGAGCGCCTTGTCCGGCTCCTCGCCCGAGAGGAGGCCCATGGCCCAGAAGACGTAGTCCCTGTCCACGTACAGCTCCGGGTTCTTTGGCTTAAGGACGAAGGGGCGGGACTCGTCGTAGACGGCCTCGCCGAGGACCTTCCAGGGCCTCTTGCTGTTGACGATCGGGCCCCCGGTCCCGACCACGGTCTCGACCTCGGTGAGGTCCTTGCCCGTGAGGACGTAGAACCTCCCCATCGGCGTCGGTATCTCCTCGAGCCTCCCGACGTGTCTCTCCACGCCAAGCTCCACCGCCGACCTGGCCAGCGCCTCGTCCACCAGCCAGTCGAAGTAGGTCCTGGGCAGGTAGCTGGTCTGCCGGCGCAGCATGCGAATGTGCTCCTCGACCGCCTCCGGCCTCACGTCGGTCGAGTACTCCCTCATCTTCGATAGGATCCTCTCCAGGCCGGCGGCCTCCATCAGCGACTCCGCGCTCACCCTGACGCCCAGGTCACCCTCCACGGTCCTCTTCACGTAGGGCTCCTCAAGCCCCTTCTCCACGACCCCTGGAAGCTTCGACTTGCCCTCGGCCACGCTGTACACGTTGGTCGTGGCCCCGCCGATCTCCACCGCGAGAAGCTCGCCCATCCCGCCCAGCGACTTGGTCCCCTTCGCCAGCAGCTCCGCCGCCCTCAGGGAGGCGGAGGGGGTCGGCATGAGGATGTGGAGCAGCCCCGTCACCTTGTCGAGCCCCTTGGCCTGAATGATCCTCTTCAGGAAGATCTCCCTGATCTTCTCGTTTGCGGGTCTCACGTTGAGCTTTCCCAGCTCCGGCATGATGTTCTCGGTCCAGTAGACCTCCTTCCCGGCCGAGGAGAGTATCTCAACCACGTCGTCCCTGGCCTCCTTGTTCCCGGCCACCAAGATGGGGCACTTCAGCCCAGAGGCGGCCAGCATCCTGGCGTTGTGCGTTATCGTCTTCTTGTCCCCCCCGTCCGTCCCCCCCGTCAGGAGGACGATGTCAGGTTCTTGGGCCTCTATCGACGCCACCTCGCTCTTGGTGAGCTCGAACGAGTACACCCCGATGACCTTCGCCCCGGCCGTCAGCGCGGCCCGCCTGCCGGCCTCGGCGCTGTACTTGGGCACGAGCCCCACCACGACCATCTTCAGCCCGCCGGCCGCGCTGCTGCAGGCCAGCTTGTACTCGAACGGGCCGTCGGACAGGTCGCCCAGCGTGAGGCCCAACTTCTCCAGGGCGCTGGCCAGGCCGTGCCTGATGTCGGTGTCAACGGTGCTGGGGGCCTTGGCGGAGGAGACCACCCGCTCCTCCGCCAGGTCAGCGACCACGGCCTTGGTGAAGGTGCTGCCGAAGTCTATGAGGAGGGCCCTCAAGGACTATTCGCCCCTCACGAAGGCCACTATCTCCTCCGCTGACATCCCCTCCAGCCCGAGGTTCTTCGCGCTCCGCCCCTCGGCGTAGAAGTCCCTCTCGAAGACCGCCGACGCCAGGGAGATGAGGGACCTGGACACGGGGGTGCTCACGCCAACCTGCCCTCCGACGTCCGCGTAGGGCACCAGGCCTGTGGGGACGTCTTCCAGGAGGTACCTGACGGCCAGCGTTGAGGGCGCCTTGATCCCCCTGTAGGCCTCGTTGTTCTGCAGGGCCTCGTAGACATCTCTCCCCCTCGCGCCGTACTTCTCCTCGAGCCACTCCAGCAGGCTCAAGACGTGGGTGTCGAGCGCCCTCGCCAGGGC
>QMSR01000092.1 GCA_003649695.1 Thermoplasmata archaeon | reverse complement strand
TCTTAGGAAGTTTCTGTACTGCTCGGAGTATAGTGTTGACTTCTTCTCTTGTTATAAAGCCACATACATCACCTAGTGTTGAGCTGTCTTCACCGTATTGTATGTCTAGGTCGTACACTATCCCGTCATCTGATAATATAGCTAGCTCGTATGTGTCTGTATCAGCTGTACAGTAGTAACTACCTGGACTCTTACAGTCACTTAATGACTCTGCTACTCTTACAGTAGATACTACATAGTCGTTAGCAAAGTGGAATCTAGAGTGTGCTGTTGAACCTGTTGTGTGTTCAGTAGGGTTAAGAGGTGTATATGATGTATGTGATTGGGTATGTTGCTCTACCTTTACTAGTTCTGTGTTTATAGTAACAGTAGTAGTTACTTTAGGAGTAGTTGTATTCATAGGGATTATTGCCTTTAATTAATTTATGGATAGGTGATAAAGTAGGTATAAACATTATCATCATCACTTAAGTTATACATATAAGGGTTAAGAATATGGTCTTTATGTGGTATAGAGTTATATGGAGAGTTCTACAATGTAGCTTTATGGCTGATATTGTAGTAGTACTAGGAAAGTACTGGGTAGCCATAGGAGTAACTTTAAGGTAGGTAGAAGGCTTTAAGTACTAGTAGGTAGGTAATGTGTAGGGGTTTATGCGATGGTTGTGTGTAGTGGCTATGTATGTAGAGTAGTTGTTGTAAATGTTGGGGTTTATGTGGCGTAGTTACTTTAGTAGTAGGTATTGTTAGTTACTTTGTTAGTTACTACCCCTCTCGTAGCGCTCACGACCTTATATACTAAAATACAACACCTAGGTAGCCTAAACTAGTTCGTCCCTTGTAGGGCTTCCTAGAGGTGTCTAGTGATACACCCCAACATAGTCATCCCTTAAGTCATTAGCTACTGTGTAGAGTAAGTTCTTATTGCCCCTTCTCGTCCTTTCTTGAGGAATAAGTGCTCTAGTGGGTGCTCTAGTCACTAGTAGTACACCTAGCTACTAGTAGGGCTGTAATTGAGCTAGGCGAAGGAGTCGTTAGGGATACTTCCTTGTCCCTTCCTCTTGGGTGCTCTTGGGTGCTCTAACGTGTGCTCTTGAAAAAATAACAACTCCGTTAGGAGTTAGTTATAGGATTTAACAAGTACTACTGTAGCCTTTACAGCTAGTAAGTACTTGATGAAGTTAGCTACTAAATGTAGCTGTATGAATTTATTGTATATTGTGGTGTGACTAGTGTATATGATTAGCATGAGTTATCCCCTAGTTTTAATTAAAATAAGAGCAGGTGTTACCCTACTCTCCCGCTTCTTCTGTCACTACTTTAACTACAGCCATTGGAGCTGTTATGTTAAATAGTATAGAGGCTGTCATCTTCTTAGCCTCGTCAGTACCTACCCTTTGATTTAAAGGCGTAGTGTCTTTAGCAGTGATGCTATTAATAATGAGTGCATACACTGCATCTCTATTAGCGATAGCAAACTCTGCTGTAATTACATTTAAGAAGTGAGCGTTTGTAGTTATAAATGTTTCTTCGAAGTTAACACCTGACATAGGTGCATAGTTAGTTCTGTTAGACATAATTAATCCTTTAGATTAGTATTTGGAGAGTTATGGATATTAGCCTGGCTAGATAAGGCACTAAGGGTGAGTGTGTGAGTGAGGGCTAGTCTAGGTTAGTAGTCCTAATGCGATAAACATTACTACTATTGCCCTCCGCTAAGGCATCAACTAGTGCTTTAGCTTTATCTCTAGTAGTGAAGCTAGATATAACTGTGGAGCTAGTAAGCCCATAGTCATAACTGTCTTCTACCACAGTGTAGACTACATTAGAGCCTACTTCTAGGATGTAATGCTGTAACTCGCCATATTGGGCTAGCTCTTTAGCTAACTCTTCTGCTGAACCATCTAGGTCTGCACCTAGTAGCTCAACAGTATGCTCACGGTAAGTTAGTGTCACTAGCTGACTAGTGTGTAGAGCGATATTTATTAGGTTAATTGTGTTCATTTGTAATCCCTTTAGATTAGTATTGTGACGAGTAATTGGCAAGTAAGAAACCTGCAACTAATGGTGTGATTAACGCCATGTACATATATATCGGAGCCATTACAGCTCTGATATTTCTGCGAGAGTTTCACAGTAGATAACAAACTCTTTAAGTAAAGGCTCTCTATCTAAGCCTTTGCTCTCGTGGAAGACATTGAAGCCTTCCACTAGCTCTCTAAAACTAGGCATTGTTAGTGCCTTCAGTAGCTTCTTGAGCTTGTTTAGCTTGATGAGCCTTACGCATTGTGCGTTCATGCGTTAACTCATCTTCCCAGTCTTCTATTAAGAAGTTACCAACTCTTCTAACAGCTGTAGAGCCGTCAGCTAATAAGCCGGTAGTATCAGTAACTACAGTACCAGCATTACGAGTGGTAACATTAGCTACCTTAGCTACTGTTACTAGGGTTTTAGAAGTCTCTACTACAACTTCTTTTAGAGTGCCGAACATGCCTGTTTTAGGCTGATATTGATTATTCATGTTTATTGTCTCCTACGACTAATAAGTATTATTGAGTGGACGAGAGTACTAGTGTAAGCTAGGTCTCAACTATTTTATCTATCATCACTTAAGTATAGCCTAGTGCTACCTAGAGTATGTAAGTGAAGCAGGATAAGGGCTGTGCTAAGATGTATAATATCTTAACTAATACCCCTACCTGAATGGAAACAACTAACACTAGTAGTGGTACTAGTATCAGCTTACGAACTAACAACATAGGACCATACGATAGACCTAATGCTATGAGCATGTAGGCTGTATGTTCCCATAGGTAGTTAATAGCTTGGATAGGCATTACTGAAACAAGAGGTGGAAGTAATCGTCCTCTAACTCCTGCTCAGTAATCTCTACCACTAGCACAACATCAGAGATAACAAGACAATCTAGTCCTGTTTCTTCCTCTGTGTTGTAAGCTATATTAGCTTCACTATTATAACTATCTCTTAGGTATTGACTACCTACTGTATCTGTAACTATAAACATGGTGTGTCCTTGTGTAGGTAGGGCTCTAGTCCCAGTCTCTACTCACAATAGATTTAACTATCATCACTTAAGTCTCTTCTATTGTTAGGCTGAGCAATGACTGATGTTATAGTATTAATACTTGAGTTTATGGGTCCCTTTTCTCGTAGCTAGTACCGGGGGGTAGGTGGCATGGTTGGTATATTTGGTGGTAATACCAAAGCAACCTCAAAAAAAATTAATTAACCTAGCAATACTCCTCCATCCCCTAAAAATAAAAACTATGCTATACTGTAACCCATATTCAATAAGAGGTATTAGTAATGAAAGAATTTATAGATGAAAACAGTGGGCTTGGGGTTAGACCTATAGAAGGATGTAGTGAAGGGCACTTTATTAGAGAAGATGGGTTACGTATGAGGAAAAGACGTAGTGGACTATTATATAGCTACATTAGTGGGTCTGTGCATAAACGTAATGGCTATGTTAATACCTCAATAGACGGGAAGCAATATAGGATGCCGCACATTAGGTATCAGCTGCCGATCCATTATTGTGCTAAATGCCATAAAGTAGTTGAAGTTAGTCTCCAGGGTAGGAACGTAGTATGTAGTATATGTGGGTAGATTAGGGACCTATGATAAGTAGCGAGGTTCTTGTAGTAGAGGATACTTTGATTACTGTGGATGTAGCAGAGACTCTAGTTCTAGATATAATCCATAAGTATGTAGCTTTAGTATGGCTAGTTAACGCTATCAACGTACCTGCTAGGCTAGTACTTGCACTGCTAGCTGGTGATATACCTGTTAAATCCGGTAATAGGAAGGTAGTAGATCTACTTACATCATTAGGTGTTAAGGTACACTACTATAGGTAAGTTTAAGGTAGGTATGGGACAATAACTTCCCACTTAGGTATATATACTTCCCTTGCTGCTTTAAGTCCGTCAAGAGGCTCTGAGAGTTACTTGTTGAAATATAAGCTACGTTAAAGGTATAAGGTACTATACTCCTACTTGAAAATAAACTAGATAGGAATTAGATATATGAGTAGTATTAAGTTATCATGCTTTGACGAGACCACAGATAGATGGGTAGAGATTGACGCAGATCCAGACTCAACACTTAAGGAGCTACTAGCAGCTTTTATAGAGTTTGCTAGGAGGTTAAGTTACAGTAATGAGAGTGTTACTGAGGCAGTCACTGAGCTTGCCAATAGTTATAGAGCAGGCAGGAGAGGTGTTAAGTACTTATGTACTAATTGTGGTGAATCTGCTGTATGTGGTATGCCTACCTCTGATG
>QMSR01000091.1 GCA_003649695.1 Thermoplasmata archaeon | reverse complement strand
ATGCACAGGTTATTAAAAGTAGTAAGGATGTTGTATCTGATGCAGAGTTGGGTGCTGCAATTAATTTGACAGGTGCAAGGATTAACTCAAGTACAAGAGAGATTAAAGATGAGATAAAGGATAAAGCATCAGAGATAACAGATAATCAGTTTGTTTTACTAACCCAAACAACAGGATTAAGGAATCAACAAGCGGAATCAACAAGATATCTGGATTCAGTGATGTATGATAACTTTCAGGCTACAAGGGGTTTGATTGTAAGTGAATCGGAACATCAGGAAACTAATATTATCGGTAAATTGGAATCGAGTTTAGCGGGTAGTACATCATCAATTCTTAACAAGATTCACGATTTAGGTAAATCAATCACAGGAATAGATTTACCTGAAATACCAAATATTGAGAACTTTTACAATAATTTAGTAAATAAGATTAATTCTTTAGAGATTCCATCATTAGATTCGATCAAAAATGTATTTATAGAGGCTGCGGATACTGTAGCAGAGAAGATAATCAATAAAATCTTAGATGAGATAGAAAAGAGGTATCAATAATGACGTTTTGGGAAGACTTTAAAAATTGGATGGAATCATGGTTAGGTGTGTTATCTTTCATACGTACTTATACACGTATCGGAGAGAGAGTTTTACATCCTGAAAACTATGAAAATATGAGTGATTCAGAATATCTGAAAGAACTAAATAATCAATCTGTTAAGGATAAATCTGTTGATTGTGGATTATTTCCTAATTTATTAGGTGCTCCAATCTTTAATACTGTTTATTCTGCTGGTTTCGGTAAAGAAGTAGAAAGAAGGGTAAACAGTGTATGCTTACAATCTTTACTGAATCCACAAGATTATATAGTACATAAAAGAAGATTTAACAATCCAGATGTAAATTATCAGTTCTATCTCAAGGAATTAGGATATGATAATATACAACAACAGATAATATCTGATCTTGACACTTACTATCCATCACCGGTTGATTTTATCAGGTTCGGTGTAAGAGAGGTTTTCAATCCTACTATCGTGTCAAAGTATAGATATGATGCTGATTATCCAGATCAGATTGATATTCATGCTCGAAAGGCTGGTATCAGTCCGGACGTTATGCGTTGGTACTGGAGAGCGCATTGGGAATTACCAAGTTTTTATAATATTAGAGAAGCAAGGTGGAGAGATATTATCGATGATAATACACTCGATGAATTCCTAAAGACAGCAGATTATCCGCAATATTGGCGTAATATATTAAAAGAGATCATTTACACTCCATATACAAGAGTTGACGTACGGAGATTATATCAAACTGGAGTTATAGATCGAGATGAAGTTTATCGAAACTACCTTGATATTGGATATGATCCGGAACATGCAGAGAAACTTACCCAATTCACGGTATTAGATGCGGATAAAACGAAAGAGATGTTATCTACTTTCGTTAATGCATACAAACAGGATATTATCACCGAATCTGAATTAAAAGATAAACTACTGGAATTAGGATATTCAGAACAGGAAGTAGACTTAAGAATACAATTACTGAATAATCAGTCTGTTGTACATCAAAGGAAAAGAGATTTAACGAGATCGCAGATAGAGAAACTGTTTAAGAAGGGATTTATTACTTCAGAGGAACTTGAGGAAAGATTAATCAATTTAGGGTATTCAGAAGATGATGTAGGGTTAATGAAGATGTTAATAATCTCTGAAACAGAAAACTATAAGGTATGGGTTTCAGAGATTAAGAAGGCATATAAACTTGATTTATTAGATCATGATGAAGCATTTAGTAAATTAAGAGACTGCGGATATACTGATGAAGCAATAACGTTATCCCTTGCTATAATCGATCTACAAAAAGGTGATGTAGAATGAATAAGAAAAAAGATCATGTAGGACAGGCTATTAAGAAAGTAATGAATGTAGAAAGAAAGAATCTACAGAAGATCAAGAATGAGAAGCGTAAAAAACTACTAGAGTGATAAGATGCTAGAAAGAAGACTATACACTAAATTAGAGGATGAAGTAATCAGGGTATTGAGAGAGAAGCAAGTTTCTGTTAGAGAGATCGCAGATAGACTTGATCGCAGTCCTTCAAGTGTAAGGCAGAGGATAACCTATTTACGCAGTTTACACCGTATAAGATAGATATGGTGATTCTAAAAAATATTACAGTATAAACTTAATTATAAGGGGGTAGAATCCCATACCCACAAACTTTATATAGGATTAAGTACAAGGGTAATGTGCGCACATCCTCACGATAAAAGATGTGCACTGGAGATAGAACTATGGAAGATAGAACCATACCAGAAGTAGAAATCGAGTTCTGGAGACTCGATGAGAACCATGCCGGAAGATATAGACTTGTGATATATATCACAGGTGTAGATGGAACTTTCGGCGGAGACTCGGATCAAAGAAGGCTCTTTAATGAAGACCTTGAGAAGCAAGCAAGGGCGGCATTATATACATGCAGTCACCCATACATAGCAACCCTATCAGGTGATGCAGAGGATACTATAGAGAGCGCAAAAGCAATCCGAAAGATCATTTACAACCATAACACATGGGTTGGAGATGAGAACCGAGAGAGAGATAGGCAACGGAAGATGGTACGTGCCACCGTTGCCGAGATCATGTATCCAGTTCCGGAGTTGAGATGTGATGAATGAATCAGAAGCACAACTATGTAGCTTTGATGATCTGGAGTTTGAAGACTATGTCAAACTCTCTGATGAACCAACAGAGGTAAAGTTCCTTGCTAATGGATTCTTAAAGGATAAGAATCTGTTTGGTAACGTAACCTTTATCTTTAAGGTTGAGCAGCAAGGGGATGAAAAGAAGTTATCTGTGACCTCAAAGAGGCTCATGGCTAAACTTGCACAGTTCCATCCTCTCAAAGGTAAGGTACTTTCCATTACCAGAGAAGGTACAGGATTCGATACAACCTATCTTGTTGAAGAGGTGGCATGATGCGTAAATATCCAATAAAAGATAAATCCGGTCGTCACGGAATATATTGTTTAGATTGCGGTGCAATCTTCTATATTCCTGAACCAGACTGCGATATCTTTGTAGATGAAGATTGCCCTAACTGTGATGGCACTCTTCTATGGATAACTTCAACCGAATATCCAGAAGGTAAGGGTTTCTAACCCTTATCTCTTTCTTATTTCTTTTTAGGGTGGTTTTATGAACAGAAAACAGATAGGTAATGAGATAGAGGAAAGAATGATTGTAGTCTATCATCTCGATCCGGATTTACATGGTTTTGATGCTTCTTTATGCAGTAAACCGGTAGAGATCAAGGGATGCACATTTTTCCATAATAACGGTGTAGACTACAAATATAAAGAAAAGACTACTTATGGTAGATTTTGGATAAATAACCACAATCATTGGTTATTAAGTGAATTGAACGGATATTATATCTTCTGTTTGTATCATCTTACCAATAATACCGTTAATGTGACTAATCACCGGTTAATAAAGGCTAAATTGTTAGATACACATATAGGGAGAGGTAAGAATACTAAAATCGCATGGAATAGAATCTTTGATGAACCGTTTAAAAGGTGATAGAGATGAGTTTTGCTATTCCATTCTTAACCACATTCAGACGCTCACCGGTAAAATCAACCCTTGAGACTTTAGGAATTAAAGAACCTCGTAACATAGCACCTTCAGAGTTTCTATATTGGCAGGAATTAAAATCACACACTAATCCTACAACAATGAAACCGTATAGTTATAGGGATATCAGAAGGGTTCTTGAAGCAGAAGGTAGGCATGTACCATCTTTATCTACCTTAAGTAAATATTTAGGTAAAGATAAGTGGTTACATCAAGAATTATCAAGAGAAGCGTGGAAAGATTACTTTAAAAAGTTCGGTAATGCTGTAAGGGATAATCCAGACTTGTTTAACACAGAACCAGAGGAATGGGAAGAGTTTGAATACCAATATTCTATATTTCTCGGATTAACAACATGGTGAGCATTCTTTCACAATTAGAAGATGAATGCTTTGGATACCGAAGTGTATCTGTAAAAGATGTATCATTATTGTTTCCTCTGATACCGTATAGACTATTGAAATTCAAAAAGAGAGGTGGATATGAGAAAAGAATCATAACTAACGATCAATGTAAGGGTTTTGATACTGAAACCAACTATAAAGGTGATATTGTTTTATTAGCAGACTCTGAAGGTAGGTATCTATGGAATCCAACGTTAGATGAGATAATAGAATATCTTACCTTCAAAGATAACCGCAATACCCTAAACTGGTTCTATAACATAACTTTTGATGTTGAATCAATCTTAAAGAT
>QMSR01000090.1 GCA_003649695.1 Thermoplasmata archaeon | reverse complement strand
GATCGAGCCCATCATAGAGCCCTCGAGGAAGAGGTATATGGCCATCCTGAAGGCGGTGGCAGCCGGCCTCAGGACGTGGAAGGACATCAAGGCCTTCACGGAGGCAAGGGTAGGACCCATTAGCGACTTCCGCTTCACGAACCTTCTGAAGAGGTTGCTGAAATACGGGATCCTGAAGAAGAGAGAGGGGATCTACGAGTTCCAGGACAGAATACTGGAAAGGGCGATAAGGGAGTATGGGAGCGGGAGGCGGATTTGAACCGCCGACCTCCGGGTTATGAGCCCGGCGGGCACTCCTGGCTGCCCCATCCCGCTGCGCCGTCCCGCTCGCCCCTACCATCCACAGCAGATATTTAACAATTATCCTTGTAAAATAAATGTATTTTATTAAAAATATAAAAATGTCTTACCCAATGCATCACCGCCATGGTGGCGGAGGATAAATTGGCGGAGATAGAGGAGTTGTTGAAGAGCCTCATGTCGAAGTATCCCGATGAGGTAAGGGCATTCATGCGCTTCCTCAACACGGTGATCAAGGAGAAGGGGCTGACGGTGAAGGAGAAGGAGCTCATCGCGCTGGCCCTGGGAGTCGCCACCGGATGTGAGTGGTGCATCACGCTCCACGCTAAGAAGGCCCTGGAGGCCGGGGCCTCCGAGGAGGAGATCGTCGAGGCGGCCTTCGTCGCGGTCCTCATGGCCGGCGGCCCCGCCCTCATGCACATGATCCCCCTGATGCGCGTGATCAAGGAATTCAAGAAGAAGTAACCCAAAATCATTATTTTTTACTGCGCCATTTTCGTCCTAAATGGAAAAGATCTCAGTGGAGGATCTAACCTTCAGGTATTTGGGAGGCACTGAGCCCGCCATCTCCGACGTGTGTCTCAGGGTCTCGGAGGGGGATGTGGTTGGCCTCTACGGACCAAGCGGCTCGGGGAAGAGCACCATCCTGAAATCCATCAACGGCCTCATTCCCCACAGGTACGCCGGCGACTACTCCGGTAGGGTGCTCGTGGAGGGGGAGGAGGTGGCCAAGCTCCCCCTCCACGCCATCTCCACCAAGGTCGGCACGGTGCTCCAGGAGATTGCCCTGCAGTTCGTGATGAGCATAGTGGAAGACGACATAGCCTTCGGGCCCACGAACCTCGGTCTCAGCAGGGAGGAGGTAGTGGAGAGGGTGGAGTTCGCTCTGAAGACCATGGAAATAGGGGACCTCAGGGGGAGGCACGTGGACGAGCTCTCCGGGGGGCAGATGCAGAGGGTCGCCATAGCAGGCGTGCTCGCCCTGATGACCGACACCCTGCTCTTCGACGAGCCTATGGCGAACCTGGATTCCAACGGCGTCAACGACGTGGCCAGGGCAATAGGGAAGCTCAGGGACATGGGAAAGACCATCATCATCTCGGAGCACCGCGTCGAGGAGGTCCAGGACCTCGTTGGGCCGGACTGGTTCGCAGTTGTGGTACAGGGCAAAGTTGACTACTCGGGGAAGGAGATTGAGGGACTCTCCAGGTACGTTGGCCTGATAAGGCTGCCGCCGGAGCTCCTGCTGATGGCCGAGCACCCCCCGCTGCCCGAGGGGCCGCCCGAGGTTGAGCCGGGCGGGAAGATAGTCGAGGTGGAAGACCTCTGGATCGAGTACCCGAACGGAGTCGTTGCCCTGAAGGGGGCAAACCTCGAGGTCAGGGAGGGTGAGGCCGTGGCGCTGCTGGGCAACAACGGGGCGGGAAAGAGCACCCTCGCCCTCTCGATGGCCGGCCTCCTAGATCCCACCTCGGGCAGGGTCCTCATCGAGGGGAAGGATGCCAGGGACATGAAGCCCAAGGAAAGGGCGGCGAAGGTGGGGATTGTCATGCAGGACCCATATTCGATGATCTTCGCCAAGACGACGAGGGAGGAGATAGGCTTCGGTCCCAAGAACCTCGGGCTGAGGGGGGAAGAGCTGGAACGCAGGGTTGTGGAGGCGGCGGAGATGTGCGGGGTCTCCCACCTCCTGGACAGGTCACCCTTCTCCGGCAGCCACGGGGAGAAAAAGAGGATCACCGTGGCCTCGATCCTCTCCATGAGGCCGAAATTGGTGATCCTGGACGAGCCGACGGCGGGGCAGGACTACCGCAGCTATACACGATTCATGAACTTCGTCATGAGGCTCATGAGGATGGGGGCCATAAAGTCCCTCATCGTGATCACGCACGATACCGACGTAGCCATAGAGTACACGAACAGGGCCATCGTCATGAACGACGGGAGGATCATAGCGGACGGCCCCACCAGGGAGGTCCTCATGGACGAGGGGGTGCTCAGGAGGGCCGCGATAAGGGAAACGGGCCTTATCAGGATGTCCAGAAAGCTGGGCTTCGACAGGATCCTGAGTCTCCGGGAATTGTACAATTTAAAAACGAAGGGGAAGATTGAAGCATGATGGTAGCCGAGCGCTTCAGGAACTCCTGGAAGCTGACTCCCGTCAATATAGCCGCCATGGGCGTCGGCATCGCACTCTATGCTGCCCTGAACGTGATCTTCAACACCATCCAGCTACCGGCCGGCTTCGGCATCGCCCTGAGGCCGTCAGTGGCCATCCCGATGTTCTTCGGCTTCATCTTCGGCCCCATGGTGGGCTTCGTGGTCGGGTTCGTGGGGAATGCCATATCCGACGCCATCTCGTGGGGAGGCTTCTGGTGGAACTGGGACATCGCCAACGGCCTCTTCGGCCTCTTCCCCGGGCTCGCCCTCCTCTGGATCTCCGAGGAAGAAATGGCCTCCAAGAAGGGCCTGGGAATCCTCGCGGTCCTGGCCGTCCTAGGCTCCGTCGTGGGCATAGGCTTCGCAGCCCTGACGGACGTCCTCTTCTCCATCTGGTCTACGCCCGTCGAGAATCCGTGGGCCGCGGCCTGGGGCGAGTTCGTCTGGGCCGCCCCCACTGACGCGGTCAACGGCGCGATCATAACACCGCTCCTCGTGCTGGCGTACGCCGCGGCCGCCCGCGGTAGGGCGAGACGGATAACCTGAGATGGTAATCGAGGGCTCCAGGCTCAGGTACGTCGACACGGGATCGGTGATCCACAGGCTCGACCCCCGAACAAAATTCATTCTCCTTTTTTTGGCCATCCTGGTTCTGTTCACCGTCAAGAGCCAGTACGTGAACTACTTCGTGTTCGCCGCCGCCATGGCCACCTACCTCCTGGCCAGGCTACCCTGGAAGTACACGAGAACCGCGTGGTTCTACGTTACCCTCCTCGGCATCATCATCGCGGTCATGGTGAACATCGTCGTAGGGTTCCAGAGGGCGCACTACACGGTCCTCTACGAGGTCCCCCTCATCCACTTCAAGATCACCAAGGAGGGGCTCATCACCATGGTTCTGGTGCTGCTCAGGCTCTACTCCGTCGCCTCCCTGGCCCTGCTGCTCGTGTACACCGTCAGACCCTACGAGTACAGTGTAGCCATGATCAGGATGGGGCTCCCCCACAGGCTGGCGACGGCCTTCGACCTGGCCCTCAGGTACTTCCCCGAGATGCTGAAGAGGATTGATACGACCATCAAGGCACAGATGGCGAGGGGCTTCGGAATAGGGAAGGGGAGATCCATCTTCTCCAAGATCGCCATGACCGCCCCGCTCATCGTCCCCGTAACCATAGGGGCTGTGCTGAACGTCTACGACATCGCCGACGCCATGGAGCTCAGGTGCTTCGGGGCGAGCAGGAAGATCGAGCCCTACAGGGTCATCAAGATGAAGGGCCTAGACTACCTCTTCCTGGGCCTATGGCTGGCCCTGGCAGCATTCCTGTACCTCGCTCACTACCTCTTCCATATGTTTTAGCCGATCTCCACGAGCTTGGTCCGGCTCCTGTGCCCCCTGAGGATCCTCACCTCACCCCCGTACTCCCTCCTGAGGAGCCTGATGAGCTCCCTGTTTGCCTCCCCCCTCTCGGGTCTTGCCCTGAGCTCCACTATGAGGACGTCCCCCTGGGTCCCGAGGATCCTGCTCTCCCGGGCCCCCGTCCTCACCCTGACGAGGATCCTCATCAGTAGCCCCTCTCCAGGTCCACAACGTTCAGGAGCTCCTCCCCCCTACAGTACCTGTTCACGTTCTCGGCCGCCAGCCTCAGCGATTTTTCCCTGGACTGCCTGGTCCAGCCGCCCTTGTGGCTGTGGGCGATGACCCGGGGATGCCTGTGCAGGCCCAGCGGCGATGGGAAGCCCTCCTTCGGGGGGTACCTCCACCAGACGTCCAGGGCCGCCCCGGAGAGTCGCCCCTCGTCTAGCGCCTTCTTCAGGGCGGCCTCGTCCACCAGCTTACCCCTGCCGACGTTCACCAGCAGGGCACCCTTCTTCATCATGGAGATCTCCCTCTCGCCCAGGATACCCTCGGTCTCAGGGGTCAACGGT
>QMSR01000089.1 GCA_003649695.1 Thermoplasmata archaeon | reverse complement strand
TCGGGCGCCTGTTCTTGTAGGCGACCACATCCGTGGTGCCCGCACCGATATCAATCATCACCGCGCCTAATTCCTTCTCCTCCTCGGTGAGTATCGCGCGGGCAGAACCGACTGACGACGCCACAATATCGGTCACCTCAAGGTCAAGTTCCTCCATAACGCGCATAAGATTTGCCACGGCGACAGAATCCGCCACGAACAGAAACAGGTCGCACTCCACCTTTGACGCCGCCATACCGATGGGGTCCTCAATGCCGGGGGTGCCGTCAACCACGAAATCCGCGACGGCATAGTCAACCACCTGCTTGTCCTCGGGGAGCGCGATGCTTTTGCCCGCCTCAATCGCCCGGACAATATCTGTGGGAGACACCGTGCCGCGGTCTTTGGGCACCGGGGCAATGCCGTGTCCCTTTATGATTTTGGTCGGATATCCGCCGAACGCCACGCTGACCTTTTTGACCTTCAACTGCGCCTGCTTCTCGGCAATTTTGAGGGCGGAAATCACCCCCTGTTCCGCCTTGTGGATATTGACCACCGTTCCGCGCACGACCCCCTCCACCGGGGCGATGCCGAACCCGCGCACGGCAAGCCCCTCGGCGGTATTCTCCGCTATAACGACCGCCACCTTGGCGGTGCCTATATCTATGCTCGCTAAAATCTCATCCATTTTCGGTCTCCGCGTTCTTTTTGTCCTCCGGCATTTTCGGCTTGAACCGGACAATTCCCTGCCCCGGGAAACGAAGGTCTATCTCATACGGCGAAATTGTGTCGGTGTCCAAATTCGCTATTATCACGCCCAGTTTCTCAAGTTCTGCCGGGTCGTCAGACATTTTCACCTCAATTCCACTGCCCACCAGAACCAGACTGAACTGCCCTGCCTCGGGCGAGGAAATCTCGGATATCCGGTCAAGGAAATCGGGGTCGGTCTCGGCAATTCTGTTCAAAAACGCCACACTTCTGACCACCGAAGAATCCACCACAGGGCGATACGGCAAAGGCGAATAGTTTTCTGCCACATTGATGACCGGCAGACTCGCCACCCTGCGGGGGTCGTCAATCGGGATAGCCACGCCATCCCGGGAAATCCCCCACAGAGTTCCGCAGTTGAGGAGATACACCGGCTTTTTCTCGTGGACCCAGATTATCACGCCGTCGGGGAAACTTCTGCGCACCGAGACAGAATCAATGCGACCATCGGCGGCAAGACGCCTTTCCGCCGCCGCAGTGGAAATCAAAAGCAGATTATCCCCCCGGGAAAACGGCAGTTTTTTGAGGACATCGTCCTCGGTGAGGTTCTCAAGCCCGTAAATCTCAATTCGCCTGAGCGCCAGAGTGGGGCTGGTCAGAACCCACACCGCGCCCATACACGCAAGGGCAAACACCACAAGGACGATATGTATCATCCTCTTTCTCATATCTCCTCGTCAAACCCGAGGGTTTTTATCTCAAGTTCTAATTGAACGCCGAACCTTTTGAACACGGTCTGGCGGATGTGCCTTATAATCGCCACGACATCGCTGGCTTTTGCGCCGCCGCGGTTGATTATGAAATTTGCGTGCACCTCGGAAACCTGTGCCCCACCGACGGAGTATCCCTTGAGTCCGCACTCATCAATCAGTTTTCCGGCGTGCATCCCCGGCGGATTTTTGAACACGCATCCCGCGGAGCGCTCATTCACCGGCTGGGTTTTCGCCCGCCGGGAAAGATAGTCGGTAATCTCCGACCTTATTTTTTCCGGTTCCTTCTTCACAAGTTGCGCCTCGGCGGCGACTATGAGGGCGCCCTCCGGGATTTTCGCCCCCCGATAGTCCGGGGCAAGTTCCTCCGAACTAAGGCGGACATATCCCTGTTGCGGCACCAGAAGTTCCACAGTTTTGACCACATCAAAGAACGAGACGCCGTAGGCGCTGGCGTTCATAACCACTGCTCCGCCCACAGAACCGGGAATTCCCGCGAGGGGTTCAATTCCGCCGAAACCGCGCTCTGCCGCGCGGCTTATCGCCCGCCAGAGGGAAATCCCCGCGCCCCAGCGCCACAGACCCTCCTCAATCTCCCTTATCTCACCAAGGTCGTAGGAGGCGCCCACAACCACGCCATCAAATCCTTCATCCGCGACCAATAGATTCGTCCCCCTGCCGATGACGAAAAACGGGACCTCATTGCGCCACAGATACTCAATCACCGCCTCAATCTCATCCCTGTCCACCGGCTGAGCCACAATCCGTGCCGGTCCGCCGATGCCGAAAGAGGTCATCTCCGCCAGAGGCTTTTCCCGCTCCACATCGGCAATCTGCGAAAGGTCCGCGCTTATTTTGTCCCAGTCGTATCCCATATCTCTATGCCCTCAACTGACTTAACTGCGACTCAAAGGGTTTTGCCAGCGTGGTTCCAGCGGGGTGCTCCCCGCCCCGGTTTGTGTTGTCTGAGTTTGCGCTCTCGCCAGAGGATGGCGATTCGTTATGAGCGCCGCTGTTTCCAAATCTTTCCTTCAATCTCTCAAGGAACTCCACGCCGACTTTCCAGATGGGACCGGCGCCGATGGTCATCACCAGATCGCCGGGATGAACTATTTTCTCAAGGAATTCGGGGATTTTTGCGGTATCCGGCTCAAAGAAGACATCGCGGTGTCCGTAATCCTTTGCGGCGCGGGCTATCATCTCGCCGGAAACTCCCTCAACGGGGTCCTCGCGGGCGCCGTAAATCTCCGTCACCACTAACACATCGGAGTTGAGAAATGCCTTGCCAAACTCCTGATAGAACTCCTGAGTCCGCGAATAAAGATGCGGCTGGAAGACGGCGACAATTCTGCGGGAGGGGTAGGCGGTTCTTGCCGCCTCAAGCGTGGCGCGGATTTCCGTGGGATGATGCGCGAAATCATCAATGACCATAATGTTGCTCACCTCTCCCCTGCGCTGGAATCTGCGGTAAACCCCCTTGAATTTGGCGAGGGCGCGCTTTATGTCCTCAAACTCCACGCCGACCTCAAGCCCCACGGCTATCGCCGCAAGGGTGTTTTTCACATTGTGAAGTCCGACAAGATTCGTCCTGACCTCGCCCAGCACTTTGTCGTCGGCGATGACCGTGAAGGTGCTTCCGTGCTCGTCAAATTCCACCCGCACAGCGCGGACATCAGCCTGAGTGGAAAGACCATAGGTGATAACCCTGCGCTCAATTTCGGGAAGGACCTCCTGAAGCGGCGGCTCGTCAATACAAAGCACCACGGCGCCGTAGAACGGGACCTTGTTCATAAACTCCACAAATGCGCCGCGGAGTTCCTCCATCCTGTCGTCGTAGCACTCAAGATGCTCTTTCTCCATATTGGTGACCACGGCGATGGTGGGCGAAAGGCGCAGGAAGGATTTGTCAAACTCGTCCGCCTCAGCCACAAGGTATTCGCCGGTTCCAAGGCGGACATTGGACCTGAGGTTGACCACGATTCCGCCGACGATGACGGTGGGGTCAAGACCGCCCTCGGTGAGGACCTCGCCCACTAACGAGGTTGTGGTGCTTTTGCCGTGGGTTCCCGCCACGCCGATTCCGTATTTCATCCTCATAAGTTCGGCGAGCATCTCCGCCCGCGGGATAACCGGGATTCCGCGCTCGGCGGCGGCGACAAGTTCGGGGTTATCGCCGTGAATCGCCGAGGAAACCACCACAACATCGGCGTCACCGATATTTTCCGGCGCGTGGTGGTAGTAAATTTTTGCGCCCAATCTCTCCAGCCGCTCGGTGACCTCGGTTCTGCGGATATCGGAACCGGTGACGCGGTATCCCATATTCAAAAGGATCTCGGCGATACCGCTCATACCACTTCCGCCGATTCCGACAAAGTGCAACTGCTTGACTTTTTTGAACATATGACCACGCGGACTCATAACGCACCCTCCTGCGATTATTTTCCCAGACAGCGCAAAATCTCGCGGGCGATGACCGTTGCGGCGTCGGGTTTAGCCAGAGAGAGCATATTTTTTCTCATCTGCGCCAGACGCCGCGGCGCGCCCATAAGTTCCTCAATCGTGGCATACAGCAGCGACGGCGAGAGGTCGTTCTGGTCAATCATCACTGCGGCGCCCCTCTGGACGAACACCCTCGCGTTCTTCCTCTGATGGTCTCCGGCGGCAAAGGGATACGGAATCAAAATCGCCGGGACCCCCGCCACAGCGATTTCCGCCAGAGTCAGCGCGCCGGCACGGCAGATTATCAGGTCGCTGGCGCGATATGCGGCGGGCATATCGCGCACAAAGCCCATAAGCGCCACGGGAAGTTCCATCCGGTCCACGATTTCCGCGAGTGCGGGGTATTCCTTTTCGCCGCACTGCCACATAAGTTGGGCTTTTTCGGGAAGCCCGAACTGGCGCAGCATCTTCAGCACAACTTCGTTTATGGGCGCCGCCCCCTGACTTCC